>SCQL01000002.1 GCA_004299235.1 bacterium | reverse complement strand
GTCAGCTTCTCAGAGCCCTCACCCTCGAGCCAAACCGAAGCTACTACGGTCTTGCAGGCCGCTGGCCTGTGCACAATGTCCTGCAACAGGTGTCCTCGATGTCTTGAGACAGGACAGTGGAGCGGGCGATGGGAATCGAACCCACGTAACCAGCTTGGAAGGCTGGCGCACTGCCATTGTGCTACGCCCGCTTCGGCGGTTCGCCTGGTGGCCCGTAGGGGCTTCGAACCCCTGATCTCCGGCTTGAAAGGCCGGCGTCCTAGTCCACTAGACGAACGGGCCAGGCGCGTCGATTGTGCCGGAAACGTGCGACCGCCCGTCACCGGCGCCTGAAGGCGCGCCCCGCGCGCGCTCGGCGGACCAGCACCCGGTTGCTGGTGGGCGGCGAGGGTTTCGAACCCCCGACCTCCAGCATGTCAAGCTGGCGCTCTCCCAACTGAGCTAGCCGCCCGCGGCGGAATCGGCACCGAGTGGACGCTTATTCTAAGTCCCGTGCCCCCCTACATCGGCCGAGCCCTGCGCCGGGTCGAGGACGAGCGGCTCATCACCGGGCAGGGTCGCTACGCCGGGGACATCAAGCTCGACCACCTCCTGCATGTTTCGTTCTGCCGATCGACGCTGCCGCACGCTCGCATCCGGGCGGTCGACAGGGCGGCGGCGATGGCGATGCCGGGCGTGGTCGCGGTCTGGACGGCGGAGGATCTGCCCGAGGTCAGCGCCGGGCTCAGCGATTTCGGCCCCGCGGGCATCGAACAGCGCGGACGGCCGATCCTGAACCGCGACGAGGTCAACTACGCCGGGGAGGCGTATGCGATGGTCGTCGCCGAGACCGCCTACCAGGCACTCGACGCGGCGGACCAGGTGGCGCCGGAGTTCGATCCGCTACCCGGCGTCGGCGACGTCGTCACCGCGGCCAAGGACGGCGCGCCGACCGTGCACGCGGACATGCGCGGCAATGTCGCGCTCGCGATTCCCACCACCGTCGGCGACATCAAGAGCGCCTTCGCCGGCGACAGTGTCACGGCGAAGGTCCGTCTGACGGCGGCACGGGTTGGCGGCGCGGCTATGGAGCCGCGCACCGTCACCGCGGCTCCCGACCCCGAGACGGGCGGAATCAAGATGTGGACCTCGACTCAGAACGTCTTCGGCGTGCGAGAGGCCGTTGCCTCGGCCCTCGGCCTCGCCCAGGTGAAGGTGCGCGTGCTCGCCGAGGACGTGGGCGGCGGTTTCGGGGCCAAGGGCAGCGTGTTTCCCGAAGAGGTGCTCACGGCGCTGACCGCCTGGCGCCTGAAGCGCCCGGCGCGCTGGGTGGCGACTCGCAGCGAGGACGGCGCCACGACGGCGCAGGGGCATGGGTCGGTGCTAGAGCTCGAGCTGGCGGCGAGCCCGGACGGCAAGCTGCGGGGACTGCGCGGCCGCCTCGTGCACGACATTGGCGCGTATGCGGGTTCGGGCACCGGCCAGCCCGGCATCATCCTCGCCCACATGATCTCGGCGTACGTGCTGCCGGCGATGGACGTCGAGTCCCTGCTGGTCTATACGAACACGGTGCCCACGGGATTCATCCGCGGCGGCGGGCGGCCGCTGGGCAATTACGCCATCGAGCGGCTCATGGACCGGCTCGCGCGCGAGCTGGAGATCGAGCCCGTCGAGCTGCGCCGGCGCAACCTCATCCAGCCGGAACAGATCCCCTACACGACCTGCTATCCGGCGGGTCGACGCGGCTACGTGTACGACAGCGGCGACTACCCGCGGCTGCTCGAATTGGCGCTGGAGAAGCTCGGCACGGTGGATCGCGACGAGGGGCGAGACGGCCGGTTGGTGGGCGTCGGCCTCGCGTGTTGCGTCGAGTCGACCTCGTTCGGCCGGCACGAGCCGGCGAAGCTTCGACTTACCCAAGACGGGCGGGTGCACCTGTTCGTGGGTTCGACTCCGCAGGGTCAGGGGCACCAGACGATGGCCGCGCAGGTGGCGGCCGACCGTCTCGGCTGGCCGATCGAGAAGATCGACGTGACCGCGGGCGACACCGAGCACGTCCCGTTCGCGGAGTTGACGGCGGGCAGCCGGAGCGCGGTCCAGGTCGGCAACGCTACGGCCATGGCGGCAACGGCGATGCGCAAGCAGGTGCTCGAGCGTGCGGGCGACGTGCTCGAGGCTGCCGTGAGCGACCTGATATTGGAAAACGGCATCATCGGCGTGAGGGGCACACCCGCGCGAAGTGTGCCGGCCACAGAGGTGCTGCCCGAGGAGGGGTTGGAGGTTTTCGAAAGCTTCGACCCGCAGCGCCCGCTGACTTTCTCCAGCGCGTGCCACGCCGCGGTCGTGGCCGTGGACCCGGAGACCGGGCAGGTGGAAGTGCTTCGGTACGTGATCGCGCACGACACCGGCAAGGCGATCAACACCAGGATGCTCGAGGGCCAGCTGTTCGGCGGGTATGCGCACGGCCTGGGGTACGCATTGTTCGAGGCGGCCGTCTACGACTCAGACGGTGCTTACCGGACCGCGACCTTTCTCGACTACTCGATCGTCAGCGCCGGAGAGATGAATGCGACCCCGGAGCTGGTCCACATCGAGACGCCGACCGATACGAACGCGGAGGGTTTCAAGGGCGCGGGGGAAAGCGGGACGATCCCGGTGCCCGCCGTGATCTCGAATGCCGTCGAGGATGCGCTGCGCCAACGCAACCCGCAAGCGGTCTTGGACCATCTGCCGATAACGCCCGATCGAATCGTTGAGCTGCTGACCCCTGGCTGATCCACCGGCCGGCAATCCGCCCGCGATCGTGGACTGGCGCCGCAACCTGGCGGCGCTTTGGTTCGCCGAATTCACCGCGCTCCTCGGATTCAGCTTCGCCTTCCCGTTCCTGTCGATCTTCATCTCGCACGACCTCGGCGTCCAGTCCGGCCGCGACCTGGACCTGTGGACGGCGGCCGCCGCCAGCGCTTCAGGGCTGGCGATGGCGATCGCGAGTCCGGTGTGGGGGGTGCTCGGGGACCGGTGGGGACGCAAACCGATGCTCATCCGGTCGATGGTCGGCGGCGCGGTGACAGTTGGATTGATGTACCTGGCGCAGGACCCGACCCAGCTGGTGATCCTCCGCTTCGCGCAGGGGGCGACGAGCGGGACGGTGGCCGCGGCCACGGCGCTGGTCGCCGCTGAAACGCCGCGCAGCCGCGTCGGCTGGGCGCTGGGCGTGGTCACATCGGCGGTCGCGCTCGGCGGCGCGATCGGGCCTGTCATCGGCGGCATCGCCGGCGCGCTGTTCGGCCTGCGGCTGGTGTTCCTGGGCGGAGGCGTCCTGCTCCTCATCTCGATGCTCCCCGTGCTCATCATCGTGCGGGAGAGCCCGCTTGCACGACGAGACCGATCCCGGCCCGGTACGTTCGCGGTCATCGACCAGCGGCCCGGCGCCCGGCGCGCGCTGAGCGTACTGGTCGCGGCCCAGGGCCTGGTCAGCGTGGCCAATTCCGCTACGCAGCAGCTCGTCGTGCTGCGGCTGCTGGAGATGCTCACGAGCGGGGTGGCCGCCGTCACCGGGGTGGCGTTCGGCCTGGCCGGCGTCGCCAGCAGCGGATCGGCCGTCTTCTACACCGCCGTCACCAGGCGGTTCGGCTATGTTCGGACGACGGCCGTGGCCTCGGTGCTGATCGCCGCGGCGGTGGCGCTGATCGCCATCGCGCCGTGGGCCGCGGTGGTGGTGGGAGCCATCGGCTTGAACGGATTGCTCAGCGGCGTGGTCATCCCCGCGACGGCGAGCATGATCGGGCTCGAGACGCCGCCCGAGGCTCAGAGCACCGTGTTTGGGATCAACGCAAGCTCGGTGGCATTTGGATTCTTCCTCGGTCCGCTCATCGGCGGCGGCGTGGCCGCCACCGCGGGCGTGCCCGCCGCCCTGATCGTCATCGCCGTCCTCGCGCTCGGCCTCGCCGGGCTGATGGCGGCCGGCGCCCGCGAGCCGGCGCGGTGACCCCGCCGGCCGGGAAGCTTGAGCCCTCCGCCCCGGATGAGAGCCTTGGGGTACGCGCGCGATCTCCACTAATGTGGCAGCGATGAGACGCGTCCTTGCCGTCGCGATGACGGCGCTTGCGATCGCCGCCTGCGATTCGGGGCCGAGCGCGCCCGCGACCTCGTTCGCCCCGGGCTGCGACAATGCAATCGTCACCTGCATGGAAAAACGCACCACTCCCCCACCAACCGTGATCGACTCGACCAAGCATTACAGCGCGACCGTGCACACCTCGCGCGGCGACTTCGTCATCGCTTTCGTCGATGCGAAGACCGCGCCGCAAACGGTCAACAACTTCATCTACCTCGCCCAGAACCACTTCTATGACGGCCTCACCTTTCACCGCGTGGTCGCGGGCTTCGTCGTCCAGGGCGGTGATCCGCTCGGCAACGGGACCGGCGGGCCCGCCTACAAGCTGCCAGACGAAAGCAACGCGTCCAAATGGCCTCGCGGCACCGTCGGGATGGCCTCGAGCGCCGCGGGCGTGAGCGGATCCCAGTTCTTCATCACGCTCGGCGACGCGCCGTTTCTCGAGACGAGCGGCGTCTACAACCACTTCGGCCAGATCGGCTCTGGGATGGAGGTCGTGGACAAGATCCAGATCGGCGACACGATGAGCTCCATCGACATCACGGCCTCGTGAGGAGGCTGCTTCTAGGCGTCTTCGCCCTCACCGCCTTCGCCGCGGCGTCGTGCGGTTACCCCGACCCGTATGCGGGCACCCACCCGGTCGCCGACGAGAGCCCCGGCCCCGCCGCGAGCCCCTCACCCGGGGTCGACGATATCAACGCCGGTGCGGGCTTGCCGGTGGTCAGCTACCCGGATGGACTGAAGTACATCGACCTCGCCGTCGGCACAGGTGCGGTCGCCAAGAGCGGCGAGAACGCGACCATGCAGTACACCGGCTGGCTGAGCACCGGCCCGATGTTCGACAGCAGCCGCCGGCCCGGCCGCGAGCCGTTCACGTTCCAACTCGGGACCGCTCACGTGATCGCGGGCTGGGAGGAGGGGATCCCGGGGATGAAGGTCGGGGGCAGGCGCAAGCTGATCATTCCCGCCGCGTTGGGTTACGGCCCCAAGGGCCAGACCGACCCCAACACCGGCGCCGTCGTCATTCCCGGCAACGCGACGTTGATCTTCGAGGTCGAGCTGCTGAGCGTGACGCCCGGACCGAGCCCTTCGCCGGCGCCGACACCGACTCCGTAGCCGGCCCCGGCTATTTAATCGTCAGGGCGCCTTTCATGCCCGAGCTCTCGTGCCCGGGCTGGTCGCAGACGATGGTGTAGCTGCCGGTCGCCAGGTTGTCGACCTGGAAGACCTTCGAGTCCCCGGCCGAGACCAGCTCGCTGCCGGCCACCCGAGTGCCCGAGCCGTCGCGAATGATCATGTCGTGCGCCACCGAACCGGCGTTGACGAGGAAGAACACCACCTTGCCGGAGGGCGCGCTGAGCGTGGAGGGATCGAACTTGTACTCGGTCATGGTGACCTTGATGGAACCGGCGGGCTGCGACCCAGAACCGCCGCCGCACGCGGCGAGCAGCGCGGCCGAAGCCAGCGCGGCCGCCAGCGCTTTCATCTGAGTAACGCTACACCGACGTAAAGGATGCCGAACAGGAAGATCCAGACCACGTCGACGAAGTGCCAGTACAGCGTGACCGCGGCGACCCCGACGTGGTGTTGGGACGAGAACTGGCCCTTCGCCGCCCGGAACAGGATCAGCGTGAGCAGGATCAGGCCGCCCAGCACGTGGGCGCCGTGGAAGCCGGTCATGGTGAAGAAGGCGCTGGCGAAGGTGTTAGCTGTCATGTTGAGCCCGCGGCCGAACGCGGCGATGAACTCGTACAGCTGGCCGAACTCGAATCCCAACCCCAGGATGATCGTGGCGATCTGCAGGACGAAGAACCGGCGCCGATCGTCGCGAGCGATCGCGTCGGCGGCGAAGTGGCAGGTGACACCGCTGGACAGCAGCACGATGGTGTTGATGACCGGAACCGGCCAGACCGCAACGTAGAACTCGTTGGCGGTGCTCGGCGGCGGCGGCGGCCAGACGAAGTGGGAGCCGTACAGGTAGAAGTACATCGCGAAGAGGCTCCCGAAGAACATCACCTCGGACGCGAGGAAGATGTACATGCCCATCATCCCCGGCTTGATCGCGGGGTACTGCGGTGCCGGCTCCGGACGCAGGGCGGCTGTGGCCATTAGTGGTGGACCTCGCCAGGTGCCTGAGGCTTGTCACTCGGGAAGATGCGCACGTCCTCGACCACGACCCAGCCGACGACGCCCCACAGAAAGATCAGTCCGCCCATGACCGCGAGCACGATGCGCACCACAGATCCGAAAGGGACCGCGCCCAGACCGAGGAACAAGAGGCCGAGGCAGATGACAAACGGCCATGTGCTGTTCGGCGAGACGTGGATGCCGAGCTCGTGGGCTCGAGCGGCGAAGTCGAACGAGCTGTCGACATGCACGGGGATCTCGAGGTCGAACCGAGACGCGCGTTCACGCGCACCAGCCGCCGCCCGCCAGGCCTTGAATGCGGCCGACGCCATCACGCTTGAAGGCCAGAGCTTGTATCCGCAGTTGCGGCAATGGTCGACGAACCGCGCCGTCCTCAGCCCGCAGCGCGGGCAGTCGACGTCCATGTCCGGGTTGGACACGTCCACGTATCGGGGTCTCTTGGCGGCCGCCACAGTCGGTTTTGGATTCTATCGCGGTGGGGTGACGGGCATCGGCCCCGGGTCGCGATCAGAGCGTCGATATACTTGACCGCCGTGACACGTGGGCGCATGCCTCTCGCACTGCTGGGACTTTTTGGCGCCGCTTTCGCACTCAACGCCTGCGGCGGCATATCGCCCATCTTTCCCACCCCGGTCTCGCCCAACGGGCAGGGCATCTACAACACATACATCGGGATCTCGATCCCGGCGATCATCATCTTCCTCGGCGTCGAAGGGGCTCTGCTCTGGGTCGCCATTCGCTATCGCCGCTCGCGACAGCCGGCGGGCTACGTGCCGCCGCAGATCCACGGCCACACCGGGCTGGAGGTGTTGTGGACGGTCACGCCGATCATCATCGTGCTGGCGATCGCCGTGTATAGCTTCGCCGAGCTGCAGAGGGACTTCCAGCCGGTCAGCAACCCGGATATGACCGTCGTCGTGTCGGGCCACCAGTTCGGTTGGAACTACACCTACCCGCAGGGCTTCACGCTCCACCAGGAAGGCACGCTTGCCGGGGACGTGACCCCCTTTGTGGTCCCGGTGAACACACTGGTCAAGCTGCAGTTCCAGAGCACGGACGTCATCCACTCGTGGTGGGTGCCGGCGATCTCCGGGAAAACCGACACCGTCCCCGGCTACGACAACTTCTCATGGCTGAAGATCGCGCGGCCGGGCAGCTGGCACGGAGAGTGCGCCGAGCTCTGCGGCGCCGGCCACAGCACGATGCAGATCATCGTCCAGGCGATGGATAAGTCCGACTACGAGCAGTGGGTGCAGATGCAGATTGCAGCGGCGAACCCGTCGCCGTCGCCGTCACCGTCACCATCTCCCTCACCTTCGCCCTCGGCATCTCCGAGTGGATCTCCGTCCGCATCTCCGAGCGCCTCCCCGTCCACCAGCCCATCCGCCTCACCGAGCTAGGATTAGAGAAGATGGCAGCTACCCAGGTTCTGCCCCGCCCGAAGGCCTACGACGACACCTTCTTCAGGCCGATCAGCATCTGGCTGACGACCACCGATCACAAGCTGATCGGGATCATGTACATGGTCACCGGCATCCTCAGCTTCGTCGTCGGCGGCATCTTCGCCCTGGTGATCCGGCTTCAGCTGGCGCAGCCCAACCTCTCGCTGGTCGACCACGACACCTACAACCAGCTCATCTCCGCGCACGGGATCACGATGATCTTCTTCTTCGTCACCATCTTCCTGACGGGGATCGCGAACTACATGGTGCCGATCATGATCGGCGCCCGCGACATGGCCTTCCCGCGCGTCAACCTGCTCGGCTTCTGGCTGATCCCGGTCTCGATCATCCTGTATTACAGCGGCTTCTTCACCGGCGGCGCGCTCAACGCCGGCTGGACCGGCTACGCGCCGCTGACGGAGAGGGCCTACCAGTCGCACAGCCTCGGGGTGGACTTCTGGGCGCTCAGCATCATCGTCTGGTGCATCAGCGGAATCATGGCCTCGACCAACTTCCTCACCACGATCGTGGCCCTGCGCGCTCCGGGTATGAAGCTGACCCGCCTGCCGCTCTTCGTCTGGGCGCAGATCTCGACCTCGATCCTGCTGCTGGTCGTGGGCGCGCCCCTGGCCGCGGCGCTGATCCTCATCGAGTTCGACCGCCAGCTCGGGACGCAGTTCTTCGCCACCCAGGGCCGGCCGGTGCTGTACCAGCACCTGTTCTGGTTCTTCGGGCACCCCGAGGTCTACATCATGATTCTGCCCGGATTCGGAATGATCTCGGAGATCCTCCCGGTCTTCGCGCGCAAGCCCATCTTCGGCTACATGTCGATGGTCGCCGCGCTGTTCGGCATCGTCTTCCTGTCGATGACGGTGTGGGCCCACCACATGTTCACCGTCGGCATGAACACGTACGTCGAAGGCTACTTCATGCTCATGACGATGCTGATCGCGGTCCCGACGGGCATCAAGTTCTTCAACTGGATCGCGACCGCCTGGTGGGGCTCGATCGACTTCACGGTGCCGATGAAGTTCGTCTTCGGCTTCCTGGCCACCTTCCTCATCGGTGGGATCACCGGCGTCTACCTCGGTTCTGTGCCCGTGGACACCCAGCTTCACCAGTCCTACTACGTGGTCGCCCACCTGCACTACGTGCTGTTCGGGGGCAGCGTGTTCACGATCTTCGCCGGCATCTACTACTGGTTCCCGAAGATCACGGGCCGCAAGCTCAACCGCAAACTCGGTGAGTGGAACTTCTGGACGCTGTTCGTCGGCTTCAACGGAACGTTCCTGATCATGCACACGCTCGGGCTGGAAGGCATGCCACGGCGCATCGCGACCTACACCAACGCGGACTGGGGGACCACCAACATGGTCATCACCGTGTCGTCATTCCTGATCGCCTTCTCCGTGCTGTTGTTCCTCATCAACGTCGCCCGCAGCTGGAATGGCGGCGAGATCGCGGGCAACGACCCCTGGCAGGGCAACACCCTCGAGTGGGCGACCGCGTCCCCCCCGCCTCCATACAACTTCGAGCGCGTTCCGCCGGTGCGCAGCTTCATGCCGCTCCGCGACCTGCGCGAGTCGGGCGAGCTGGTGGACGAACCGGAGCCGGCACCGGCCTAGACCCCGTGAGTTCGCCGATAATTACAGCCGTGGTTTTTCTCGCCGGTGAATGGGTGCCTGCCTGGCTCGCGATGAGCCTCACGCTCCTGGTCGCCTCCCTGGGGGTGGTCGGGCTGGGTTGGTGGGTCCTTCGCGGCGACGCCCTCAATCGTGCCACCGAGCCGACTGAGCAACCGGCCGAAGCCGAGCACCACGAGGCGACTCACCACTAGCCGGTTGCCTTCCGGCGGGGCTGCGGCCCGCCGGCCGCGACACGGGTTGACGACTTCGCCTGGCGGAGCCGATTTCTCATGAGATCGATCAATCTCATCGACCTCGTGATCGTGGCTGCAGCCCTGATCGGCCTGGCGAACGGCTACCGGCGGGGATTCTGGCTTTCCCTCGCCCAGTACGTCGGGCTGCTCGCCGGCATCCTGCTGGGAGCCCTGGCGGCCAAACCGATGCTCGACTACCTGCAGATCAACAACGCGCTCGCCCGCCCGCTTGGAGCGGTCCTCGTCCTCGTCATCGGCGGCAGCCTCGGTTCGAGCATTGGATTTGCCTCCGGTGAGCCGATCCGGCGCAACATTCTTCGCGCCGGCATCCACACCGCCACCGACTCCATGGGCGGGGCGGTCCTCTCCACGGTCGCGGTCCTGATCATGTGCTGGTTCCTCGGCCTCAGCTTCTCGCGTGGCCCCAGCCAGGAGGTCGCTCGCCAGATCCAGCGGTCAGCCGTGCTGCACGCGCTCGATTCCGTCGCGCCCAGGCCGCCCGCTTTCCTGGCCAGCGTCGAGGGCATCCTGTCGGGCGTCTCGTTCCCCCCCGTCTTCGCCGGGCTCGAGCCGGCGCTCCCGGGTCCGCTGGCGGTCCCCGCGTCGGTCGATACCCCCGGGGTCAACCAGGCCGCGCTATCGGTCGTCAAGGTCACGAGCCTGGGCTGCGGCGGCCTGGTCACCGGGAGCGGCTTCCCCGTCGGCCGGGGCTACATCGTCACCAACGCGCACGTGGTGTCCGGTACGGCCGCCCACGAGGTGCTGACTCCGAACGGCAGCCGGTTGAGGGCGACGGTCGTGTACTTCGATCCGGAGCGGGACGTCGCGATCCTCTCCGTGCCCGGCTACTCGTCACCGGCGCTCGCGCTCGGCCCGGCCGGCCGGGGCACGCTGGGAGCGGTGATCGGGTACCCGGGCGGCGGGAACGAGAAGGTGGTGCCGGCGGTCGTCGACGGAACGGTCGACGCGGAGGGTCGCGACATCTACAACCAGAACCTGGTCACCCGCGAGATCTACGTGATCCAGGCGAGCGTGCACCCCGGCAACTCAGGAGGTCCCCTGGTCGACCTGAAAGGGCGTGTCCTCGGGCTCGTGTTCGCGACGTCCGCGAGCGACCCGAACCTGGCCTACGCGCTCACCGACGACGAGATCTCCTCCGACATCCGAGACGCTCAGGCCAACTCCTCGCCAAAGGACACGAGCCAGTACGCGTGCGCCGCCTGAAAGCGTCGCCGCCCGGGGAGCCGCGGCCACGCCGGCGAGGAGGTGACTACTCCGGCTTGGCAGCCTCGATCAGCATCACCGGGATCCCGTCGACGATCGGGTAGACCACCTTGCACTGCGGACACCGCAGCCTGTCCGGCTCCTTGAATTCGACCTTGGTGTGACACTTGGGGCACGCCAAGACTTCGAGCAGCTCTTCAGAGATCACCTCCGCATCGTAGTCCTCGACGAGCAAAACCGGGCCCACCTTCATAAACTGTCGCCGTGATTCTCCGCCGCCTCTACCTCTATCTGGTCAGCGCCGCGGGTTTGGGGCTGCTGGCGGCTGGGCTGTCATTCCTCGGCGCCACCGTGCTCCTTTTTCTGTTCAACGACCCCTCGGCTCAGTACAGCCGGGGCCAGCTCGCCGGCTTCACGGCCATGAGCGTGGTCGCGCTGCCCGTCTGGGGTGTGCATTTCTGGTTCGCGGGCCGCTTGGCGCTGCGAGATCCCGCCGAGCGGGCGTCGCCGATTCGCCACCTTTACCTGTACGCCGCCTGCCTTTTCGCGTCCATCGGCGCGGCGATCGCCCTGGCGATCACGGCGGGCGACCTGCTGCGTCCGATCCTCGACACCTGTCCACCGGTGACCGAGCCCCTGAGCGGGCCCAAGATTCCGACCGGCCTCAGCTGTGGCACCGACCAGAACTGGCTCCTGACCGCCCAGGCCGCGTGGGTGCTGGTCGTGCTGCTGGCGATCTGGGCGTTCCATTTCCGCATCGCGGCGCGCGATCGCACAGCGGTCGGCGACACCGGCGCCTCGGCGACGCTGCGGCGTTGGTACATGTACCCCGCCCTTTTGGTCGGGCTGCTGGTGATGCTGGCGGGCACCAGCACCCTGATCGAGCTCGGTTGGCTCAAGGCCCTGCACAGCCAACTCGGCGACCTCCGGTTCATCGGCGACTCGGCCGGTCAGCTGCTTGCCGGCCTCACCCTGTGGAGCTTCCACGCGCGCACGATCGCCAAGCACCACGTGGCGGACGACCGCCACTCGACGCTGCGCGCGCTTCAGGGCTTCATCGCGGTGGCGGTGAGCATCGCGATCGCGCTCGTCGGCGCCAGTCAGATCCTGTACTACGTCCTGGCGCGGGGCCTCGGTGTCAACAACCCGGGCGGTGTGGGCAACGACGTGCTCAGCGGGCTCGCCGCCCCCGGCTCGCAGCTGGTCGTGTACGGGATCGCGTGGTTCATGGTGCGCCGGCGGCTGGCGCGAGACGCCGGCTCCCAGGAGACGGACCGCCAAGCCGCCATCCGCCGCCTCTACACCAACCTGGCGTCCCTGGTCTCGCTGGCAGCCTGGGCGGTCGGAGCCGGCGGCCTGCTGTGGACGCTGGCGGAGCAGCTGGAGGCCCCGATCATCAGCGTGACGGCCTCCGACTGGAAGGATCCCGTCAGCCTGTGGGTCACCCTGCTGGTCGTGGGCGCCGCGGTCTGGCTGGCTCACTGGCGACACGCCCCATGGGCGGCGGACCGGCAATCCCTCAGCCGCCGGTTGTATGTGTGGGCGGCGCTGCTCGCGAGCGTCCTGGTTCTGTTGGGCGCCGGAGTCGGAATGCTGAATGCACTGCTTCGACAGCTCTTCAGCGCGAGCCCAAAGCTCAACGACAGCGCCAACCTCGACTTCGGCCATTACCTCGCCGTGGTCGTGGTCGCGGTCCTCGTCGGCCTCTATCACTGGCGGGTGCTGCGGGCGGACGCGGCGACTCGACCGCCGAGGCAGGAACCTGTGGCCGCGCCCGTGGCGGCGCCAGCGCCGCCCGGCGCCGTGACGACCCTCCAGCCGGCGCCGGCTGACACGCATGACGCCCGCTCGCGGCGTTACGTGCTGTCCGTGACGGACGCGACGGAAGACGATGTGCACCAGGCGCTGGCCAATCTGCCGCCACAGGCCACCTACAGGCTGACGCCGTCCGAACAGGGCCGGTGACAGACCCCATATCGCAGTCCCTCCTGGACCTCGTCGACTGGCGACGGCGAGTCGGCGGCCTGTACCGCATCAACGGTCCCGACGCGCTCACCCACTTTCGGCGCGGGCGAGACGAGCTGTTCAGATCCCACCCGCAGTCGCCGATCGAACCCGAGGAACGTTCGTCGTTCGAGGGGCTGCACTACTTTCCGCCCGACCCGGCCTACCGCTTGGAGGCCCGCTTCGAGGCCGGCGACGGCAGCGAGCTCGTGATCGAAACTGGCGGCGAGGACGGTGCGGTGCGTTACCGGCGGGCAGGCCGGCTGGCGTTCACCCTGGCGGGCCGGACCTGCCGGCTGACCGTGCTCAGCCTGGTGCAGTACGCGGGTGGGCTCTTCGTCCCGTTTCGCGACGCGACCTCGGGGCGCGAAACCTACGGCGGCGGCCGCTACCTGTTCGACACCGCCAAGGACACCGACGGCCTGGTCCTGGAGCTGGAGCCCGGCTCGCCGGAGGTCGTGATCGATTTCAACTATGCGTACAACGCCTCGTGCGTGTACAGCCCGCGGTGGGCCTGCCCGCTGGCGCCACCGGAGAACTTCCTGCCGGTGCCGGTGAGGGCCGGCGAGCTCGTTCACCACCGGAGCGGGCGTAACCGCGCGATATAGATAGAATTTGTCGCAAGGGCCGTGGCCATAGACGAATCGCGTAACGGAAAGGCGGGCGGAATTCAGCTCGTACAGGTCGAGGGGTTCCTCGAGGTCGCCCGCCGGGGCAGCGTGAGCCGTGCCGCCGAGGCCCTCTTCATCACCCAGCCGACCCTCACCGCCCGTCTTCACGGCCTCGAGCGCGAGCTCGGCACGCCGCTGTTCCTGCGCACGCCGCACGGCATGCGCCTGACCGATTCAGGGCGAGCCTGGGTGCCGTTCGCCGAACGGGCGCTTCGCGCCCTGGTTGACGGCCGCGACGCCCTCGAGCAGGTGATGTCGGCGTCGGCCGGTCACCTTATGATCGCGGCCGCTCCGGCGGTGAGCACCTACGTCCTGCCCGGGCTCCTGGAGCGGTTCGTCGCCGCCCACCCCAGGGTCGACGTGTCGGTGCGGACGGGGCATTCGGAGGATGTCGTGGAGCTCGTCCTGAGGGACGAGGTGCAGCTCGGCCTGGGGCGCGCCATCCGCCACCCGGACCTGGAGCTCCGACCGTTTCACACCGAGGAGCTCGTTTTGGTGTGCGCCCCCGACCACCCGTTCACCAAGCTGCGTGGAGTCGGCATGGCGCAGATAGCCGCCGAGAAGCTGATCATGTTCGACCGCACATCCAGCTACTACGAGATCACGCAGGGCGCCTTTCTTTCGGCCGGGGTGAAGCTGCGAGGACTCATGGAGCTGGACTCGATCGAAGCGGCCAAGAAGATGGTGGAGCGAGACCTGGGCGTCGCGCTGCTGCCGGGCACCGCCATCGCTCGCGAGATCGCGGGTAAGACCCTCGCCGCGGTGCCGATGAAGGACGCGCCGCCCATGCACAACTCCATCGTGGCTTACCGGCGCCGGGATGCCGGGAAGCCGGAGGGGATCGTCGCTGCTTTCCTGAAGCTGATAACCAGCGGGATGGCGGCCTAAGCCCCTCACCCCGGCCCTCTCGCCCCAGGCGAGAGGCGATGCCCAGGATGCCCCGCAGCGGAGAGGGAATGGCCCAAGTGGGTATTGGTTTTCTTGATGGGAAGCATCCCATCAATTAATTGGACTTATGCCAGCAGCCTTGATAACTTCGACCCATGGAAAGTCAGGACCAATCGCGGGAGTTCGAGACCGAGCCTTCGTCGCACGAATGCGAATGCCCTGAACCCTGCAATTGCGACCACGAGAACGAGTAGCCCTCGCCACCCCCGGCGTCAGCACTCAGAGCCTGAACTGAAGGAGTCCCACATGGACCTTGTCTCCACGCCCCTCCTCCCGGAGGGGTTCAAAGTGCCCGCGTCACGTAACGAGGAGCCCAGTCAACGGCTGCGGCGGCTTCTCGCCACCAAGCCGTATGTCTTCGGCCCCGGCGTCTACGACCCGATGGGCGCGGAGCTGGTCATGTACCACGGCTTCGACGCCGTGTACTTCAGCGGGTACTCCTTCGCCGTCGGACACCTGGGTACCACCGACATGGACCTCTACTCGTCCGTCGAGATCGCCGACGGCGCCCGCCGCACGGTCAGCGCACTGCGCAAGTTCCAGCTCACGATGGCGGTGGGTGACCCGGAAAAGGGCGTGGCTCCGACCCATCTCGAGATCCCGCCGATCGTCGTCGACATGGACGCCGGCTACGGCAACCTGTTCAACGTGCAGCGCACGGTGGACCTGTACGTCCGGGCCGGGGTCGCCGCCGCGCACCTCGAGGACCAGGTCATGCCGAAGCGATGCGGCCACATCGCGGGCAAGGCCCTCATCTCGGCCGACGAGTTCGTCGGCAAGCTGAAGATGATGCGCCACGCCGCCGACGACCTCGGTCACAAGGACTTCGTCGTCATCGCGCGCACCGACGGCGTGTCGGCCACCGAAGCGCCCGAATCGAAGCGAGGCATCGAGCTCGCCATCGACCGCGGCCTGCGCTATCTCGACAGCGGCGTGCCTGACCTTCTGTGGTGCGAGTTCCCAACCGCCGAGCGCGGCCCGACAGAGAAGTTCTGCGGCGAGATCCGCAAGCGCTTCCCGAAGGCGCGATTCGCTTTCAACTACTCCTCATCCTTCAAGTGGTACAACGAGAAGGACCCGATCACGTGGGACGAGCTCGGCGAGCTTGGGGTCGGCTTCATCTTCATCACCCTCGCCCTGCAGCATGCGGCCGGCCACGGCATGTCGATCCTGCTGCACGATCTGTGGAAGAGCAAGGAACAGGGTTATATGGCGCTGCAGCGCAGGGAATGGGCTGAGGGCGCCGACGTTCCGACCCGGAGCCACCATCTCTTCACCGGTGTGCCCTACCACCAGCACCTCGGTCACGAGTACGGCGCGACGCGGCTGAGCGAGGATCTGGACGAGCAGCTGGAGGTCTCGAAGGTAGTCTGACGATCGCCCGGCGCGGCTCCCGACCCTAAACTTGCCGAGGCAAGGGGTGGCGATGGTGCTTTTTCCGTTCAGGTACCTGTGGTGGCTGGTCTCCAGCATCCGACGCTCGCTGGGCAAGCCGCCCGACTTCGTCATCTTCGTCCTGGAAAGCAGCCTGCCGGCGCTGCCGGACCCGCCCCGGCCGTTCTGGCAGCGGTTCACGGCGAGGCGGCGTCTCAGCGTCAGGGAGCTGGGCGAGCGATTCGAGGCCATCGGGCGCGACCGGCGGATCAAGGGCGTGGTGCTGCACCTGAGGCCGGTCGCGATGCCCATGGCGACATTGCAGGACCTGCGCGAGCTGATCGACAAGCTCCGCCAGTCCGGCAAGCGTGTGGTCGCATGGGCGCCGTTCTATACCACCGGCACGTACTACCTCGCCTGCGCGTGCGACGAGATCCTGCTGATGCCGACCGGCGCCGTGCAGCCCATGGGCTTCGCCAACACGGGCATGTTTCTGGCCGACGGCCTGGCGAGATTCGGCATCGAGGCGGACTTCGTCCAGATCTCGCCCTACAAGGCCGCGGCGGACATCCTCACCAAGTCGAGGATGTCGGACGAGCTCCGCGAGCAGGTCACGTGGCTGCTGGACTCACAGCACCAAGAGCTGTTGAGCGCCATCGAAGAGAGCCGGCATGTGGACGGCAAGGACGCGCAGAAGCTGGTCGACGGCTCACCATACGGAGACGACACCGCCCTCGAAAAGCACGTCGTGGATCGAGTGCTGCCGGAGGAAGGACTGGCCGAATACCTGGGCGGCGCCGGCGGCGCGGCGGCAACGATCGGGACCTGGGAGCGGGCGCAGCGCAAGCTCCGCCTGCCGGCGCCGGCCCTGGGCAGAGGGCCCTACGTGGCGGTGCTGCGGATCGAGGGCACGATCGTCGACGGGCGCTCGGGACGCCTGCCGGTCAAGCCACCGATCGACGTCCCGCTGGTCGGGGACGACCGCGCCGGCGACCTGAGCGTGGTGCAGATCGCACGCCAGGTGGCCGGCGACAAGCGCGCGGCGGCGGTGGTGGTTTACGTCAACTCACGAGGGGGATCATCGACCGCGTCCGAGGCGATGCGCCAGGCGCTGGACGCGATCGCGGCTCGCAAGCCGCTGGTCGTGGCCATGGGTCCGATCGCGGGTTCGGGCGGCTACTGGGTGGCCATGCCGGGACGGTGGATCGTGGCCCGGCCGAGCACCTTCACGGGGTCGATCGGAGTGTTGAGCGGCAAGGTGGTGACAGGCGGGCTGTGGTCGAAGCTTCTCTTCAACCGCGAGACGATCGCATTCGGCCGGCACGCCGCGCTCGAGAGCGAAGACCAGCCGTACAGCGACGAGGAGCGGGAGATGGTGAAGGGTCAGGTCGACCGCATCTACGCCATCTTCCTCGAGCTGGTCGGCAAGTCGCGCCACATGAGCCTCGAAGAAGTCCATCCCATAGCGGCGGGGCGTGTATGGACCGGCCGGCAGGCGCTGGAGCGGAAGCTGATCGACGAGCTCGGCGGACTGGAGGCGGCGGTGCGCAAGGCGCGCAGCCTGGCGGGCCTCAAGGACGACGTTCCGGTGCGTGAGGCGAGAGCTCCGAAGCGAATGATCGCCCCTCCTGCTGCCGCCGGCGCGGCCGGCTACATCGGCCACCTTCTGGAGGGGGCCTCGCTGCTCAACCGGGCCCCGGTGCTGGCGGTGATGGACTACCTGCCGGCAATCGACTCCTGACCGCCACCGCAAGGAGGCTTGGCCGCAGGTGAAGGGGGCGATCAGGAATCGAGGGCCGGGAATCTCCATGGCTGCCGCTCGCGCATCAGCGCATATACGGTCGCGACGATGCTCTCGCGATTCGGCTTGGTGAAATAGTCTCCATCCGGGCCGTATGCCGGCCGGTTTGGTGAAGCCGCGAGCGTGCGTGGCGCCGCGTCCAGGTGCCACCAGCCCTGCTGCACCTCCAGCACCTGCTGGAGCATGAAGGCCGACGCGCCACCCGGCATGTCCTCGTCGAGGCAGACGAGCGCATGTGTCTTCTCGACCGAGCGCACGATCGCGTGGTCGAGGTCGAACGGGTTGAGGGTCTGCACGTCGATGACCTCGCACGAAACCCCGAGCCCCTCCAGCGTCATCGCCGCCTCGAGGGCGATCGCGCAGCAGGCTCCGTAGGTGACCAGGGTCGCATCCGTACCCTCGCGCAGCACCTCCGGCATCCCGAGCGGCACGGTGAACTCGCCGACGTTGTCCGGCACCCGCTCCTTGAGCCGGTAGCCGTTCAGCACCTCGATGACCATGCCGGGGTTGTCGCCCCGCAGCAGCGTGTTGTAGAACCCCGCCGCCTGGGTCATGTTTCGCGGCACGGCGATGTAGATGCCCTTCAGCGCGTTCAACAGCACGGCCATCGGCGAACCCGCGTGCCAGATGCCGACCAGGCGGTGGCCCTTGGTCCGGATGATGACCGGTGCTTTCTGGCCGCCGACGGTCCTCCAGTGCAGGGTCGCGAGGTCGTCGGCCGCGGTCTGGAGCGCGTAGAGGAAGTAGTCGAGGTACTGGATGTCGCAGATCGGGCGCAGGCCTCGCATCGCCGCGCCGATCGCCTGGCCGAGGATCGTCGCCTCGCGGATGCCGGTGTCCGTCAGCCGCAGCTCACCGTACTTCGCCTGCAGACCCTCGAACACCAGGTTGACGTCACCAAGGCGGCCGACGTCTTCGCCGATGACGAAGAGTCGTGGATCGCGCGCGAAGTTGGCGTCGAAGTTGCGGACCAGGACCTGCCTGCCGTCCACGGTCGGCGATTGGTCGGAGTAAACCGCCGGCGCCACCGCCACCTTGAGCGGCGACTCGCGCGAGCGGCTGTAGACATGCGAGTTGTAGCGCTCGTCGTTCTCACGCTGGTAGTCCTCAACGAACTTGGCGAGCTCGGTCCGCGCCGGGGAATCGATTCCGCGTGTCTGCTGCAAAGCTCGCGTCGCGCTCGACATCACCAGCGAGCGGGTCACTTTCCCCGCCTCGTTCAGCGCCTCGGTGATTCCGGCCACCTCCGCCATGTCGATGCGGTTGAGGATCGCGACGGCGCGGTCGCGCTCGGCCCGGATCGGCGCCTGGAAAGCCTCCCAGGCCAGGTCTCGCGCCGCCTCGACCGCCTCTTTGTCAGCCGCCTCCCAGCCCTCCAGCTGGGACTCGCTGGCGATGCCCGACTCGATGATCCAATCCCGCATGCGTGCGACGCAATCGAACTCGCTCTCGAATCGAAGCCTCTCCTGTGACTTGTAGCGCTCGTGGCTGCCGCTCGTCGAATGCCCCTGAGGCTGCGTGAGCTCGGTGATATGGAAGAGCGCCGGCTTGTGCTCGCGGCGAACCTTTTCGACCCCGGTCGCGTACGCGTCGACCAGCGCGGGGTAATCCCACCCGCGCACCACGTGGATGTCGATTCCCGGACGGTCGTCGGGACTGAAGCCTCGAAGCGCGTCCGAGATCGAAGCCTTCGTCGTCTCGGCGGTGATCGGCACCGAGATGCCGTACCCGTCGTCCCACACCGACAGCGCCAGCGGCACTTGGAGCACGCCCGCCGCGTTGATCGACTCCCAGAAAGGTCCCTCACTGGTCGCCGCGTCGCCGATGGTGCCGAACGCGACCTCGTTGCCGTTGACCGAAAAGCCGTCCCGCACCGATTTCAGCTGGGGGTTGTCTCGGTACAGCTTCGACGCGTAGGCCAGCCCGATCAGCCGGGGCATCCAACCGGCGACGTTGGAGACGTCCGCGCTCGAGTTCGGCATATCGACCGGCCGCGTGAATTCGCCTCGCTCGTCCAGGAACCTCGTGGCGAAGTGGTTGCCCATCTGCCGGCCGCCGGACGCGGGGTCGGCATCCAGGTTCGCGTTGCCGTACAGCTCGGCGAAGAACGCGCGGACGTTCGACATCCGCGTCGCCCACATGAAGGTCTGATCGCGGTAGTAGCCGGCTCGCCAGTCACCAGGCCGGAAGGCCTTGGCCATGGCGACCTGAGCGACCTCCTTGCCGTCGCCGAAGATCCCGAAGGTGGCGTTGCCGCGAAGCACCTCGGCGCGCCCGATGATGCTTGCCCGCCGGCTGCTGTACGCCAGGCGGTAGTCGGCGACGATGGTTTCGGCGGTCAGGGAGTGCTTGGAGTTGCGCAGCGTCTTCGCCAGCCGGAAAATCCTCCCCTACGCTTTTGGTGGCCTCCTCGAACGCTCCTCCAAGGCAACGGCCGAGCGGCGGAAATCTACACTAGCACGCACCGCCGCGGCTGCCGGATGGTCCGTCAGGCGGAGTTGAGGCGCTCCTCTGCGTCCGGGCCCTGCCCCTGCAGCAGGTCGGGCTGGCTCGCCTGCAGCGCCTTCTTCATGTGGGCGTAAGCGCTGGCCAGCTCGCCGCGACCCTCCAGGATCTCGGCGTAGATGCCGTGACACTGGAGCAGCCGCTCACGCGCGCCCAGCTGCTCGAGGCCCCGAATCGCGAGCTCGAACTCCCGATCGACGGTTTCGGTGCGGCCCAGCTGGTGGGCGATTCGTCCCAGCCAAACGTGGGCCTCGGCGACGCTCAGGCCCTCCTGCAGGCGCTCGGCCAACCCCAGCGCCTGTTCGGCCAACTCGTGCGCCTGCTGCACGCGGCCCTGCTGCAGGCAAAGCTCGCACAGGGCGAGCAGCACGTGGCTGCGACCGACCTCGAGCTCCGATTCCGGGCTCAGCTCCTTCGACTTATCGAGGTGCTGCTTGGCCGCGGCGGCGTCTCCCCTTGCGGCCAGGATCAATCCGAGGTTGTTCTCCGAGCGCGCGAGCGCAACTCGATCCCGCAGGACGTCGAGCAGGGCCATCGACCTCGTGGCGTACCTGGCCGCCAGGTCCACCTGGCCCTGCTCGCGGTAAGTGGAGCCCAGCTCGGCGTACATCTTCGCCACGCGCCTCAGGTCGAACAGCGGGCCTGCCGCCCCGATCGCGGCCTGATAGGTCTCGATCGCCCTGTCCCACTCGCGATTGGCGACGTGGGCGGTGGCCTGGATGCCGAGCAGTCGGGCTTCCATGAGCCGCGGAACGGGCTTGAGCCTCCGGCAGACGGCCAGCGCCTGCTCAGCCAGCGACAGCGCATCCGGCCGTTGCATGAAAGAGGCGAGCGCCGCCTCCGATCCCAGGCACTCGGCAAGCATCACCTCGTCGTTGACGGCGATGAAGTGAGCGCGCGCTTCCGCGAGCAGAGCCACCGCCTCGTCCGGCTGGGCGAGCTGCAGGTACGCCTGGGCCAGGTAATAGCGAATCCTTCCGGGCCGGTAGGCGGACGGGCCCAGATTCAGCAGGCGCTTGCCGAGGACGACGGCTTCGGCGTATCGCCCCGCCCCGACCATGGCTTCGAGCTCCGCATGCGCGGCTCGGCTCTCGTCCGCGGAGCTGGCGGGATCGGCGAGAAAAAACTCGACCGGCTTGCCCGTGCGTTGCGCGATGTGTTCGAGCGTGGGCATCGAAGGGCGTGTCCGGCCGGTCTCGATCAGGTAGATCGCGGGCGCGGTGACGTGTCCTTTGCCGACCTTCGCCAGGCTCAGGCCCGCTTCAAGGCGGGCCTGCTTGACCGTGCCCGGCTTGAGCGCGACACCCGGCAGGCGACGGCGTGGCGCCGTCGGCCGCGCGTCATCTTCGGCAGGTGCCTTCTTATTCCCCTTCGCCACTGCTATTCACTTTAGATGAAAACTCTTAACCCGAGTCAATGTGAGCTGTGAAAATGACTTTATCAGGACCGTGACTTAACACCAACGTTAAGTCATAGACCCTTCGGGAGCCCGAGCGACAACCAAAAGACGCCGTCGAGGACCTCAGGCGGCCGGGTACGTCCCGAACAGCTTGATCTCCGCGCTCGCCTTTTCCAGGTCGTTGAGCGCCGCCTCGGCAGCGGCCGGGGCGGACGAGTCTCCATTGATGGCGAAGTCCAGGTAGAAGCGATACTCGAACGGCCGGCCGAGCATCGGCCGGCTGTCCAGCCTGGTCAGGTTGACGCTCCGGCGCGCGAAGCAGTCGAGGGCCTGGGCCAGGCTGCCGGGCCGGTGGGCGGCGACGAACGCCAGCGAGCATTTCGATGCGGGGCCGGCGTCACGAGGACGCGATGGCGACCCCTTCTCGACGACGACGAACCGGGTCCGGTTCTCGGCATCGTCCTGGATGGCCTCCGCCAGCACGTACAGGCCGTACCGGGCCGCGGCCGCCCGGCTGGCGATCGCGGCCGTGCCCGGCTGGCGCTGCTCCGCCACGGCTCGCGCAGCTCCGGCGGTGTCGTGAAACGCCACCGAGCGGATCTGCCTTGAGTGCAGGTAGCGGTTGCACTGGGCCAGCGCCTGCGGATGAGAGAGCGCCCGCTCCACCGGTCCCGGCCAGCCGAGCAGACAGTGCTGCACCGGCTGCACGTGCTCACGCACCACTCGCAGACCCGGCAGCTCCCACAGGAGGTCCGACACCTCCTGCACGACGCCGGCACTGCTGTTCTCGACCGGCATGACGGCAGCGTCCACCGCCCCCAGCGTGAGGGCGTCGAAGGTCTGGCGAAAGGTCGGAAACCCGACCGCCTCCCCGTCGGGGAAGAGCGCCGCCACGGCCTCGTCCGAGTATGCCCCAGGCTCCCCCTGGTAGGCGATCCTCACGCGAAGATGAGGTGGCGAAGGGTGTCCGCGACGTGGTTGTGGTCGTGGAGCTGGTCCGTCACCGGTGGATGGCCGTTGGTTTCGTGCCCGCCGGGGTTTAACTCGTGCCCATTGGTCGTCGCCGCGACAATTTTCCGCAGGTCCTCGTCGGTCACCTCCTGCTTGGTGTCGGCCACCTGGAGGAAGCGCTGCCACGCCGCCTCGGTGACGCCTTCGGCGAGCGTGATGCCAAGCCGTTGCAGGCGATGTTGAAACGCATGCCGCCCAGAACGGGCGGTGAGCACGATGCGCGAGTCGGACAGGCCGACGTCTTCGGGTTTCATGATTTCGTAGTTCAGCCGGTCCTTCAGGACGCCGTCCTGGTGGATGCCGGAGGCGTGCGCGAACGCGTTCGCGCCGACCACCGCCTTGTTCGGCTGCACGGGATGCCCGGTGAGCTCGGCGACCAACCGTGAGGTGCGCGTGATCTCTGTCGTCTCCACACCGCACTCGAGCCCGAGCTTGGCCTGGCGCACGCGCAGGAGCATCACGATCTCTTCCAGCGAGGTGTTGCCGGCGCGCTCGCCGATGCCGTTGACAGTGCATTCGACGCGACGCGCGCCGGCGTCGACGGCCGCCAGCGTGTTGGCGACGGCGAGGCCGAGGTCGTTGTGACAGTGAACCGAGAACAGCGCGCTCTCGCTGCCGCGTGCTTCGGTGATGACGCGACGGATGATCTCGCCAAACTCCGACGGTAGGCAGTAGCCGGTGGTGTCGGGGATGTTGATGACGTTCGCGCCCGCCGCGATCACGGTTTCGACCGTCTCGATCAGATAGTCGGGGTCCGCCCGGCCGGCATCCTCGGGCGAATACTGCACGCGATCGCAGAGGGATCGTGCGTACGCCACCATCTCCGCGCCGCGCTGCAGGACCTGCTGCCTCGTCATGCCGAGCTTGCGCTCGATGTGGACGTCGGAGACTGAGAGCACGATGTGGATCTGAGGCGACTCCGCTTCTTGGATCGCCCCCCAAACCGCGTCGATGTCCTCTTTGACCGCGCGGGCGAGCGCGGTGATGGTGGTGCCGCGGATCTCGCGGGCGATGCGCCGGCACGCTTCGAAGTCACCGGGCGACGAACACGGGAAACCGGCTTCGATGACGTCGACGCCGAGCTTCTCGAGCTGCCGCGCGATCCGGAGCTTGGAGCTGGCATCGAGGTGGAATCCGGGCGACTGCTCGCCGTCGCGCAGCGTCGTGTCGAAGATGAATACCCGGTCCGGGGCCGCGGAAAGGGACTTCTCGATCATTTCTCCACCGGCTCCAACCAGGTCATCATCGAGCGCAGCTCGCGCCCGACCTTCTCAATGGGGTGCTCGGCGTCGTTTCGCCGCATGGTGAGGAAGCCCTCCCGTCCGTTTGAGTTCTCGTCCAGCCAGCGCTCGGCGAAGCTGCCGTCCTGGATCTCGTGCAGCACCTGTCGCATTCGCTCACGCACGTGAGAGTCGATCACGCGCGGCCCGGAGACGTAGTCGCCGTACTCGGCCGTGTCCGAGACGGAGTAGCGCATGAAGGCCAGGCCGCCCCGGTACATCAGGTCGACGATGAGCTTCAGCTCGTGCAGGACCTCGAAGTACGCGACCTCGGGCTGGTAACCGGCTTCGACCAGCGTCTCAAAGCCGGTCTTGACCAGCGAGCTGATGCCGCCGCAGAGCACCGCCTGCTCACCGAACAGGTCGGTTTCGGTCTCTTCCTTGAAACTGGTCTCGAGGATGCCGGCGCGCCCGGCGCCCAGCGCCCGCGCATATGCCAGCGCCCGCTCCCAGACCCGCCCGGTGGCGTTCTGGTGGATCGCGATCAAGGCGGGCACGCCCTGGCCCTGCAGGTAGGTGCTGCGGACGAGGTGGCCGGGGCCCTTCGGCGCGATCATCGCGACGTCGATGTCGGCTTCCGGCTTGATCTGGGCGAAATGGATCGAGAACCCGTGCGCAAACATCAGCATCGAGCCCGGCTTCAGCTGCTCGGCGATCGAATCGCGGAAGAGCTTGCCCTGCCCCGCATCCGGCGTCAGCACCATCACGACCGACGCCTCCGCCACCGCCGCCGACACCTCGAGAGCGCGTACGCCGTCTGCCTTAGCCCGTTCGAATGATTTGCTGCCGGGGTACAGGCCGACCCGGACGTCCTCGCCGCTGTCGCGCAAATTCAGCGCATGGGCCCGGCCCTGGCTGCCGTAACCGAGCACTGCCACCGGCTCCCCCAGGCTGGGCGGGCAGTCGCGGTCATAGTGGATCTTCATGCTGTTCTCCTCATGACGACGGGCCCGGATCGGACCACGTCAAGAATTCCGTGTCGCATCAACTCGTCGACGAAATCGCCGACGTCCTTGTCTTCGCCGGCAAACTCGATCGTCGTGCCGCCAGGGCCCGCGTCCAGCACCCTGGCGCCGCGCTCCAGCAGCCCGCCAACCTCTGATGCCGCGACCCTGGCGACGATCAGCTCGCGGCTGTGCACCTCATAACCCGTGAGGTCTTCGACCGCGACCACCTCGACCAATCGTTCGAGCTGCTTGCGCACCTGGTCGGCTCCGGCGTGGCCGGAGTCGACGGTCAGGGTCATGCGGGAGCGCCCGGGCTCGCGGCTGGGGCCGACGGAGATGGAGCGGACGTGAAACCCGCGGCGGCGGATCAGCCCCGACACCTTGCTCAGCGTGTTCGAGCCATTCAGGACCTCGACCGACAGGATGCGGACTCGTTCCTGGTCAGTCATGTTCCGGCGCCTCCCAGAAGTCGTTGAGGCCCTTACCCAAAGGCACGATCGGGTAGACGTTCGCCTCCGGGTCGATGCGGAAGTCGATCAGGAACGGTCCTTGGGTGCGCTCGGCCGCGTCCATCGCGGGCCCGACGTCCGACAGCTTGTCGACCCGGACCGCCGGCAATCCGTACGCCTCGGCCAGCTTGACGAATTCGGGCATGTGGGTGAGGTCGACCTGCGACCGCACGCCGCCGTAGAAGTCGTCCTGGAACTGGCGGACCATGCCCAGCGACAAGTTGTTGAGGAGGACGATCTTGATGTCGAGCTGGTGCTCGACCGCAACCGAAAGCTCCTGCGCGGTCATGACGAACCCGCCTTCGCCGGCGACGCACCACACCGGCAGCTCCGGACGGCCGAACTTGGCGCCGATGGCGGCCGGCAGAGCAAAGCCCATCGTCCCGGCGCCTCCGGAGTTGAGGAAGAGCCCGGGGCGGTCGTAGTTCCACCACAGCGCGGCCCAGATCTGGTTCTGGCCGACGTCGGCGACGACCACGGCCTCGTTCCGGCACCGCCGGTACATGTCGATGAGCACGTCCTGCGGCTGGAGGTGTCCGTTCGAGCGCGTGTAACGAAGCGGGTGCTCCTCACGCCAGGCGTCGATCTGTGCGAGCCACCGGCCGCGACCTTCCTCGAGCGACCCGACATGCGGCAGCACCGCCTCGAGCGCCTGGCGAGCGTCCGCGACCAGCTCGATGTGCGGGCGCACGTTCTTGCCCATCTCGGAGCCGTCGATGTCGACGTGGATGAAGGTCTTGACCTTCGGGGCGAAATCGGCGAGGCGCGCGGTGACGCGGTCGTCCACGCGCATTCCGACCATCATCAAGACGTCTGCGTTCTGCACCGCCTTGAGGCACCAGCCCGTGCCCATGAATCCGGTCATGTGGAGCGAGAGCGGGTGGCTGACCGGGAACGCGCCGATGCCGAGCAGGGTGGTGCCGACCGGCGCGCCGGCCTTCTCCGCCAGCTCGCGGAGCTGCGGCTCGGCGTGGCTGAGCAGAACGCCGTGCCCGGCGAGGATCACCGGCCGCTCGGCTTTCGCCAGGGCTTCGGCGGCCTGGCGGGCGCGATCCAGCTGAACGTGGCCGTTGGGCTGGTACCCGGGGATGTCCAGGCGCTCCGGAGTGACCCGGTCGGCCTCGGCCAGCTGCACGTCCTTGCAGATGTCGATGAGCACCGGGCCGGGGCGGCCGGTGGTGGCGATGTGGAACGCCTCGTGGATCACGCGAGGCAGCTGATCGATGCTGGTCACCAGGTAGCTGTGCTTGGTGACCGAGCTGGTGGCGCCGATGACGTCGGACTCCTGGAAGGCGTCGAGCCCGACCTGCGCGCTGTTGACCTGACCGGTGATCGCGATCATCGGCACCGAGTCCATGTAGGCGGTGCAGAGGCCGGTGACGAGGTTCAGGGCGCCGGGCCCGGAGGTGGCGAGGACGACGCCGGGTCGGCCGCTGGCGCGGGCGTAGCCGTCGGCCATGTGCGCCGCCCCCTGTTCGTGGCGGACCAGGATGTGCTTGAGCTTGGGGTGCTCAGGCAGGTGCTGGTAGATGGGCAGGTTGGCGCCGCCGGGGTAGCCGAAGATCAGCTCGACGTGCTCGCGCTCCAGTGCTTCCAGCACCATGTCCGCTCCGGTCAATTTGGTCATTGCTCCTTTAAACAAGAAAGCCCCCGCCTTTCGGTCGGGGGCTTGGCGATCTTTTTTGCGGTTTGGGTCAGGTCGCGCGCGCCCCCGATTGGACAAGGCCAATAAGGCCCAGGAGGCCAAGGAGGACTACGAAGTCGCGGGCTGAGCCGACCATGTGGATATGGATGTTAGCGATCGGCGCCGGCTTCCAGTTGTGCCTGAGACACAAAATCCGGGGCCCGCCTTTTGAACGGCTGCCACGACCAGGGCCCTGATGGGGTCGGTAGAGTTGGCTTCCCGTGGTTGCACCAGCGTCCGTCCCCCAACCCAGCCCCGCCCCCGATGGAGGGAGAGGAAAGACCCTCGGCCAGAAGCTGTGGGACGCACATGTCGTGCGCTCGGCGACGGGCGAGCCCGACCTCCTGTACGTCGACCTGCACCTGGTCCACGAGGTCACCTCGCCGCAGGCGTTCGAGGGCCTGCGGCTGGCCGGCCGGAAGGTCCGGCGGCCCGATCTGACCGTGGCGACCATGGACCACAACGTCCCGACCCGGGGCGGGGTCCGAGCCGCGGACGAGCTGTCGCGGAAGCAGATGGAGGTCCTGGCCGAGAACTGCCGGCGCGAGGGGATTCCGCTGCACCAGATCGGCAGCCGGCGGCAGGGCATCGTGCACGTCATCGGGCCCGAGCTGGGCTTGACGCAGCCCGGGATGCTGATCGTGTGTGGCGACTCGCACACCTCCACCCACGGCGCGTTCGGGGCGCTGGCATTCGGCATCGGCACGTCGGAGGTCGAGCTGGTCCTCGCCACCCAGTGCCTGCCGCAAAAGCGCCCGCGGGATCTCGCCGTGACGGTGGAGGGCGAACTGCCGATCGGGGTCACGGCCAAGGACGTGGTGCTGAGCCTCATCGGCCGCACCGGCACCTCGGAAGGTCAGGGTTACCTGGTCGAATACCGCGGCTCGACGATTCGAGGCCTGAGCCTGGAGGGCCGCATGACGGTGTGCAACATGAGCATCGAGTGGGGCGCGAAGGCGGGGATGGTCGCGCCGGAT
Organism: bacterium; assembly: GCA_004299235.1. Classification (NCBI taxonomy): domain Bacteria; species bacterium. The sequence continues at coordinate 175,327 of SCQL01000002.1, read as the reverse complement.
GCCACGACCTTCAGCTATCTCGAGCGGCGCCCGCACGCTCCGAAGGGAGCCGCCTGGGAAGCCGCCCTTGATTGGTGGCGGTCGCTGCCCACAGACGGCGAGGCGACGTTCGACGAGGAGATCACCGTCGATGCGACGCGGCTGGAGCCGCACGTGACGTGGGGGACCAACCCCGCCCAGGTGGCTCCGGTGACGGGCAGGGTGCCGGCGCCCAGATCGGAAACCGATGAGCGGGCATTGCGTTACATGGACCTCCGGCCGGGGACGGCCCTGGCGGACATCTCCGTCGACCGGGTGTTCATCGGCTCCTGCACCAATGGGCGGCTGGAGGACCTGCGCACGGCGGCGCGCGTGATCAAGGGGCGGCGTGTGCACCCGAAGGTGCGAGCGATGGTCGTCCCGGGCTCGGCGTCGGTGAAGCGAGCGGCCGAAGACGAAGGACTGGACCTCATTTTCAAGGCCGCCGGCTTCGAGTGGCGCAACGCCGGCTGCTCGATGTGCCTCGGCATGAACCCGGACATCCTGGCGCCTGGCGAGCGATGCGCCTCCACCAGCAATCGCAACTTCGAAGGCCGCCAGGGCACGGGTGGGCGAACCCACCTCATGAGCCCGCCGATGGCGGCGGCGGCGGCGGTGACCGGGCACCTGGTCGACGTGCGGGAGCTGCTCTAGCGATGGAGCCGGTGGTTCGGATCCGTGGACGGATGGCGCCGCTCGACCGCGCCGACGTGGACACCGACCAGATCGTGCCCAAGCAATTTCTGAAGCGGATCGAGCGGACGGGTTACGGTCCGTTCCTGTTTTACGACTGGCGGGCGGCCGGTGATTTCGTGCTGGACCGCCCGGAGCATGCGGGAGCGTCGATCCTGGTGACCGGCGCCAACTTCGGCTGCGGGTCGTCGCGCGAGCACGCGCCGTGGGCGATCCGGGACGCCGGCTACCGGGCGATCATCGCGCCGAGCTTCGCCGACATCTTTCGCGGCAACTGCTACAAGACGGGTTTGCTCGCCGTGACGCTGCCGGAGAGCCAGGTGCGACACCTGATCGACCTGGCATCGGAGGACCCCTCGGCGGAGATCACAGTCGACCTCGAGGCGCGGGAGGTTCGCAGCGAAGGCGTGGCGTACCGGTTCGACATCGACCCGTTCGCGCGGGACTGCATGCTGCGCGGGCTGGACAATATCGCGCTGGTCGAGCGGCACGCGCCGGACATCGATGCGTTCGAAACCCGGCGTCCGGCCTGGCTGCCGGCGGCCAGATAACCGCCCCGCCGCTCAGACGGACCAGGCCGAGGGCCCACCCCCTCCCCTCGCCGGCCCCACCCCCAACCGGCACGCCTGGGGGTAATGAATCACAGGAAAAAGCCGGCCGCAATCCAGCCGGTTAAGGCCGGGCTACGGCTTGAGCATCGCCCCTTCGGACGCCGAGCCGACCAGCAGTGCGTAACGCGCGAGCACGCCCTTGCGGTAGTGCGGCTCGGGCGGCGACCATCCCTTCAGCCGGGCTTCGATGTCGACCTCGACCACCGCCAGGCGGCGGCTCTCGACGTCGATTTCGATCACATCGCCGTCCTGCAACGCGGCCAGCGGCCCGCCCACCGCCGCCTCCGGCGCGACATGCCCGATCATCAGGCCGCGGGTCGCGCCCGAAAACCGGCCGTCGGTGACCATCGCCACCGATTCGCCCAGGCCCTCGCCGACGATGGCCGCCGTCACCAGCAGCATCTCCCGCATGCCGGGCCCGCCCCGCGGTCCCTCGTAACGGATGACGACGACGTCCCCCGGCTTGATCCGGCCGGCCGAAACCGCCGCGAAAGCGTCCTCCTCCCGGTTGAACACGCGGGCCGGGCCGCGGTGCGTCCTCGGCGTGTGCTGCGTGACTTTGACCACCGCCCCGTCCGGCCCCAGGTTCCCGCGCAGCACGACCAGCCCGCCCTCATCACGCAGAGGGCGGCTCAGCGGGGCGACCACCTCCTGCCCGACCGTCTCCGTCACCGCCTCGCATTCCTCGCCCAGCGACCGGCCGGTGACCGTCAGCGCGTCGCCGTCGACGTAGCCGCCGTCCAGCAGGCGCCGCGTGAGCAGGGCGATGCCGCCGGCCCGATGCAGCTCGACCGCGGCGAAGCGGCCGCCCGGCTTCAGGTCGCACAGCAACGGGGTGCGCCGGCTGATGCGGTCGATGTCGTCGATCGCCAGGTCGACCCCCGCCTCGCGGGCCAGCGCCAGCAGGTGCAGCACCGCGTTCGTCGAGCCGCCGCTCGCGGCCACCGCGGCGATCGCGTTGTCAAACGCGCGTCGCGTGAGGATCCGCGACGGCCGCAGGTCCTGCTCGAGGGCGTTCAGCGCGAAGCGGCCCATGCTCTCCGCCGCGCGGTGCTTGCCGGGATCGGTGGCGGGGATCGAGTTGAAGCCGACCGGTGAAAGACCGATCACCTCCATGACCATCGACATCGTGTTCGCGGTGTACTGACCGCCGCACGCGCCCGCGCCCGGGCACGCCACCGCTTCGAGCTCCGCCAGGTCGGCGTCGCCGATCTTGCCCGCGGCGGCGGCGCCGATCGCTTCGTAAACATCCCCGACCGCGACATCCCGCCCGCGAAAGCGGCCGGGCATGATCGAGCCGCCGTACAGCACCATCCCCGGCCGGTCGAGCCGCGCCAGGGCGATCGCGGATGCCGGGATCGTCTTGTCGCACGCGCACAGGCAGCAGAGGGCATCGAACATGTGCCCGCGCGCCACGAGCTCGATCGAATCGGCGATGACCTCCCGGCTCACCAGCGAGGTCTTCATGCCCTCCGTCCCCATCGTGATGCCGTCCGAGATCGCGATCGTGTTGAACTCCATCGGGTTCGCGCCCGCGGCGCGAATGCCGACCTTCAGCGGGACGGCAAGCTCGCGCAGCCCGAAGTTGCACGGCATCGTCTCGAGCCAGCAGTTCGAGACGCCCACAAATGGTTTGCCGATGTCCTCGGCGCTCAGCCCGATGGCGTGCAGAAAGGAGCGCGCGGCCGCTCGGTCGCGGCCCTGGTAAAGCGTGCGGCTGGGCAGATCAGGTGATGGCAACGCGGAAATCGTATGCGGAAACGGCGCTACGTCGCGCGGCCGGACAGGGCGGACTCCAGGTCCGCGATCAGGTCGGCAACGTCCTCAACGCCGACCGACAGCCGGATCAGCCCATCGCCCACGCCCGCCCGCTCTCGCTCACTGGGCGGCATCGACGCATGCGTCATGCGCGCGGGATGCTCGGCCAGCGATTCGACCGCCCCCAGCGACTCGGCCAGCGCGAACAGCTTGAGCCGCTCGAGCGTCCGGAATGCCGTCGCCTCGTCCGCGACCTCAAAGCTCACCATGCCGCCGAACATCCGCATCTGACGCGCGGCGACCGCGCGATTAGGGTGCGATTCCAAGCCCGGGTAATGCACGCGGACGACCGACCTATTCGCCGCGAGGGCGCCGGCGATCTCCATCGCGTTCTGGCTCTGACGCTCGACCCGCAGCGCCAGCGTTTTGATGCCGCGCAGCAACAGCCAGCAGTCAAACGGCGAGGGCACGGCGCCGACCGCGTTCTGGTGGAATCGCAGCCGCTCCTCCAGTTCGTCGTTGTCGGTCATGACCGCGCCGCCCACGACATCGCTGTGCCCACCGATGTATTTGGTCGAGCTGTGGACGACCAGGTCCGCGCCGAGGTGCAGCGGCTGCTGCAGGTAGGGCGTCGCGAAGGTGTTGTCGACGCCAACCATCGCACCGTGGCTGTGCGCGACCTCGCTCACCGCATCGATGTCCACCACGCGAAGGAGCGGATTGCTCGGTGACTCCAGCCACACCAACCGCGTCGCCGGCGTCATCGAGCGTTCGACGGCTTCGATGTCGCCGGCATCGACGGCGCTGAAGCTGAGGCCGTAGCGCTTCATCACCTTGTCGAAGAGCCGGAAGGTGCCGCCGTAAACGTCTTCCATGTAGACCACGTGGTCGCCTGGGCTGAGCAGGAGCAGCAGCGTGGTCTCGGCGCCCAGCCCGGACGAGAAGGCGAGGCAATGCTTGGCGTCCTCCAGCCCGGCCAGGCACTCCTCCAGCGCCTGCCGGGTCGGGTTGCCGGAGCGCGAGTACTCGAAACCCCGGTGGCGGCCTACCCCCTGCTGCGCGTAGGTCGTCGCCAGGTGGATCGGCTGGACGACCGCGCCGGTGGCCGGGTCAGGCCCCTGGCCGATGTGCAGCGCACGCGTGGCAAACCCCCAAGCATCCTTGCCGTCGCCGTCGCTCCCCAAGATCAGCCCTGGCCGCGGTGGGCGACGAACTCGAGCAGGTCGGCGCGCGTGATCACGGCCACCGGCTGCCCCGCCTCGACGACCAGCACCGCCTGCTCGCCGCGCAACAGCGGTTCGAAAGCGTCGTCCAGCGACGAATCGACGCCCACCTGGCTGAGGGGTGCGTCCATGGCGGCGGAAACGGCGGTCGTGACCACGCCCGGGTCACGGTACACGCGATCCAGCAGCGTGCGCTCCTGCAGCGTGCCGACTACGCCCTGGCCGTTGGACTCCTCGACCACCGGCAGCTGCGAGATGCCGTACTGCTGCATCAGGTCAATGGCCTCGCCCACGGACCGCCCCGACTGCACGGTCACCAGCGCCGGCAGTCCCTGCGGATGTGCGGCCAGGACTTCGCGAATGCGCACCGCGCCCAGCCGCGCCAGGTAGCCGTTCTGGCGCATCCACTCGTCGTTGAAGAACTTGCTCAGGTAGTTGCGGCCGGTGTCCGGGAAGAGCACGACGATGACGTCGTCCGGGCCTCGCTCACGCGCCACCTCGAGCGCGCCGTGCAGCGCCAGGCCCGACGAGCCGCCGACCAGGATCCCTTCCTCGCGCGCCAGCCGCCGCGCCGCCACGAACGACTGCTTGTCGGTGACCTGGACGATCTGGTCGACGATCTTGATGTCCATCGTCCCGGGCATGAAGTCCTCGCCGACGCCCTCCACCTTGTAGGGCGCGATCGGCCCGGAGTACAGGGAGCCCTCAGGGTCGGCGCCGACCACGTGGACCGATGGTTTTTGCTCCTTCAGATATTTCGCCACGCCGCTGATCGTGCCGCCCGTCCCCATGCCGGCGACGAAAACGCCGACGCGACCCTCGGTCTGCTGCCAGATCTCCGGCCCGGTCGTGCGGTAGTGGGCCTCGGGGTTGCGCGGGTTGAAGTACTGGTTGGGTTGGAAAGCGCCGGGGACCTCGCGCGCGAGCCGGTCCGCCACCGAGTAGTAGGACTGCGGCGACGAGCGCTCGACGTTGGTCGGGCACACGACGACCTCAGCGCCGTAGGCCTTCAGGAGGCTGATCTTCTCCGCCGACATCTTGTCCGGCATGACGAAGATCATCTTGTAGCCCTTGATCGCGGCCACCATGGCGAGACCGTGGCCCGTGTTGCCGGAGGTCGGCTCGATGATGGTGCCGCCGGGCCGGAGCAGGCCGCTGCGCTCGGCCTCTTCGATCATGGTCAACCCGATCCGGTCCTTGACACTGCCGCCCGGGTTGAGCTGTTCGAGCTTGGCCAGGACGAGGGGCTTGAGGCCCTGGGTGACCTTGTGCAGCCGCACCAGGGGGGTGTTGCCGACGATGTCGAGAATGCTCTCGTAGTACTTCATCGCCGTTCGTCAGTGTGCGCCCTGCGCGCCCCCAAGCACCCCACTTCTCCGCGATTTTAGCCTCGGATCGAGGATCCGGTTTTCGCCGGCCGCGCCATGTCCTCACGGTGCTCGACGCTGAACCAGCGGAAGAAGACGGCCATGGCGGCGACCGCCAAGGTGGCCTTGCCCAGGGTCATCAGCACGGCGCCCGCGATGGTCTGGTCGATGAGCGGGGTGAGCGACGGGATGAGCCTCGGCACGTGGGTGTAGAAGTCGTAGAAGGGGGCGCGTGAAAAGATGAAGACGAGGGCGACCCCGTCCTGAGGCAGCGTCGCGACCAGCATGTAGACGAGCTTGGCGCCGGGCGACAGTGGCCAGCGTGCCTGGGCCGAGGTCGCTTCGAGGATCGGCCAGTACATCGCGGCCCCGGCGGCGATGAACATCAGGTGCTCGACGACGTGGAGCGACTCCGAGTGGAGCGTGGCTTCGTAGAGCGGCGGCACATGCCAGGCGATCATCACCAGGCCGGCGATGAGCTGGGCCGGCACCGGCTCGGTCACGCCGCGGACCCCGGGCACGCGCACGAGGCGCGCCACCATCTCGCCCGACAGCCCCAGGAGCATGAGCGGCGGCGCGACAAAGCCGAGCAGCACGTGCTGCAGCATGTGGACGCTGTCCAGATAGTGGTCGCTGAGGACGTCGATCGGCGTCTCCAGCGCGACCCACAAGGTGATGAGGCCGAGGCCGAAGTAGAAGGTGTGCTTGGGCCGCGTATCGGCGACGCGGCTCGCGAGCCACGCGTGGCCCAGGAAGAGGGCGATGAGGCCCGCGTCGACGGTGGGATCGAGCGGCCAGCTCACCACGCCCTCACCCTAGTCCTCTCCCCGCGCCTAGCGCATCGGCTTGGTGGGTTCTCCCGGGGGGCGATTCAGCATCACGATTCCCGGGTGATGGGCTGGGCGAGGATCCACAGGCTCGTCATCGTGTACATGACCATCAGCAGCAGCATGGGGTACTGGCTCAGCAGCGCGCGCTGAGCGGTGCGGAACCGCTCACCCGCACGCAGGTGCGAGAGATACACGGCGACCACGTGCCCGAGGACGATCAGAATCACCTGCGCATACCAGACGGTCGAGGCCTGGGCGAACGCGAAGCTGGGTTTCAGGTTCGCGACGGCCGGCCACAGGTGCCAGCCCCGGGCGAGCGGGTCGTTGAGCAGGGGGATCAGGCCCTGCGACTGCACCATCACGTAGCTGTAGTTGTGCGCCGCGTTGTACACGAGCGCGATCGGCACCAGAGTGAGGGCAAAAGCGGAGACGGTCGCCTTCAGGTCGACCTTGCGGCTGCCGAAGTAGACGACCAGCTCCATGAACGCGATGAAGACGAGAAGAAATGCGCTCGTCAGGAGCAGCAGCCCCAGCGTGCGGACGAAGAAGAAGCCGAATGCGCCCAGGGGCACCCAGATCGGCTCCAGCGTGATCGTGAAATCCTGCCAGGCGGGCGTGGCGATGATGCCGTCGAAGGCGAGGGTGCTGAGCATCAGGATGACGAAGACGACGCGGTCCCAACCGGTGGGTGACGGCTTGAGCAGTCCCACCCCCCACGGTCGGAGCCAGACCATCGCGACGCCGCCCGATCCGTCGCGTTCGGTCTCGACGGGACCGAACCGGCCGACGATGCTGAAGAGCACGGTGAAGCCTTCGCCGTGCTCGAGCCACTGGTCGCGGCCGAACAGGATCATCCCGGCCAGGGTCGCCCCCGAGTAGATCACCGCCACGGCGGCGACCAGCCATGGCCGGTTGGCCATGCCGCTGGTGAGCTCCAGGCAGGCGAACGAGAAGTAGGCGGCCGCGGCCGGCCACACGCCGATCTCCGGCAGCTTCCATACCGGTTTGAGCCGCGCCAACCGGAGGCCGTCGTAGATCGCGGCCCACGGGTTGAGCAGGGCCCACAGGTTGCCGACGAGCCCGGAAAGGATGAACGTCGCCGACCAGAAGTAGATCCAGGTCAGGTACTCGGCGGGGTTGCGGGTGGGGTCCTTCGAGCCCAGCCACCCGCTGACGATGATCGCCAGCAGGGCCGCCACTCCGATCAGGCCACCGAGGGCGCGCGGCCAGGCGGAGCGCGCGATCGGGAGCAGGAACGGCAGCGCGCGGCGGGGGTACCGGAGAGCTTTCGAGCCGACCTGGTCGCCCGCGAACAGGACGACCAGCACGAACGAGATGACCACCACGCCGGCGGCGGCGTACAGGTAGAGGGCAAGCGAGATGGGCAGGTCATAGCGCACGCCGAAGCCGTGGAGAAGGATTCCGGTGGCGAGCATCAGGGGCTCACCACCAGCGTGCCGAGGGGCGTGCCGGTGCTCTCCCACTCGATGTCGCAGGTGCATGTGGTGCCGGCTTTGAACGTGTGGCTGACCGTCTCGCCGGCCCTGGTGTCGAAGTGGAGGTCGTAGCCGTGGAGATGCACCTCCCCGTCGATGTCGCTTTTGAGGTTGATGGTGATCGTGTCGTTCTGATGAGCTGAGAGGTGGCTTGGCGACATGGCCCTGGCCCCGGTGACGGTCACATCAAAGGTGCGGTGCTCGCTCGGGGCTTGGTGGCCGCCAAAGATCAGATATCCGCCGGCGGCGGCAAAGACGACGAGCACGCCGATGACGATGCCAATCCGCGTACGGTTCACGACTTCCTCCTTTTAAATGCGCGCGCGAGGGCGCGTTGCGATCAGTTCGAGCTGAAACGCAAGGAGGATGGCGGCCCCCGCTTGGCGAGCGATGGTCCCGCGACGCGCGAGAGCAGGAGGGCCGCGTTGGGGGTCCGCCACATGCTGACCTCGACCGCGAGCACCAGGTGCGCGGGCGGCGCGATGCGGAAAGCAACTCTGATTTCGCTCACCGCCGACTCGAAGCGCGCCAGCAGCCACCACAGAGCCATGGCGGCGACGGCCGCGACGGGAAGCTGGCCCAGAGTCCCCCACAGGATGAGATGAGCGGCGGAAGCGACGGGCGCGCCGGCCGCCATGGCCTCGCCGGCCTCCTGGCCGGCGAACAAGGCGAGCTGCACCGTGTAAAGCGCGGCCAGCAGCCGCAGGCATGACGGCCCCGCGCCCCGGATCGCCGGCCGGCCGCTCAGGATTCGAGCGAGGCCGATCATGAAAAGACCGGCGACGAGAGCCGACCCAAGCACGCCGAGGCTGGTCTTGGCCAGCGCCGGGAAGTAAGCGTGGACGCCCGCGCTCTGCAACTGCTGCGCCGCCGCTCCAAAGCGGAGCTGATAGGCGAGCAGGTGTCCCGCCTGGGAGCCGAGCACCGCCACGCCGGCCAGCACCAACCAGGTCCGCCTACCCATCGTCGTTCACGATCATAGGCAACCCGACCTCAAGTCCTCGTCAGCAGACCGTAGATGACGCGGCTTACAATTCGGCCGATTCCAGAAAGTGCTGCGAAGGAGAGGTAAGCGATGAACCCACGTAAACCCCTGTTGGCGCTCGCGGCCACGATCATGCTGACCGCCTGCGGCGGCGCGCCGGCGACGACCCCGGCGACCTCGGGCGGCCCCGCCAAAGTCGACAGCATCGCTAGCGAGGTGCCCGCGGAGATGAAGGCCCTGGCGCCGTTCCAGATCGCCGTCGACGCCACGTACGCACCCAATGAGTTCGTCAACCCGGAAACCGGCGCCATCACGGGCTGGGACATCGACTTCGGCAACGCCATCTGCAAGGTCATGGGCGTCGCCTGCACCTTCAACAACGTGACCTTTGACGACATCATCGCCCAGCTCAAGGCCAGCACGCCGAGCGAGGTCGCCGGTGGGGACAAGCCGCGCTACGTCCTCAGCATCTCAAGCTGGACCCCAACTCAGGCGCGGGAGACTGGCGGCATCGACTTCATCACCTATTACAAGGCCGGCGAATCCTGGCTGGCCAAGGTTGGCGGGCCGACGATCAGCACGGCCGCCGACATGTGCGGCCACAACGTCGCGGTGGAGTCAGGGACGACCGAGGAGTCCGATGCCTGGGGCTACATGGGCAAGCAGGTCGGCGGCACCGCGATCTCAGGTGACAAGGACAACTGCCAGGCGGCAGGCAAGCAGCCCATCAACGTGCTCAGCTTTGCCACCCAGACCGAGGCCAACTCAGCGCTGCTCTCCGGCCGTGCCGACTTCGGCTGGCTCGACCAGCCCGTCGCCGACTACCAGGTGAAGCAGTCCAATGGCAAGCTGAAGATCGCCGGCCAGGCGTGCAGCGTCTCGCCCTACGGCATCGCCGTGGTCAAGGGCAGCCCGCTGGAGAAGCCCATCACGGACGCCGTCAAGTACCTGATCGACAACAACGGCTACTACGCCAACATCCTCAAGACCTGGGGCGTCGATGACGGCGCCATCGCCAGCTCGGATGTGGCGCTCAACAACAACAACTCCATCGGCCCCAGCTGCGTGCCTTCGTACTGAGGTCGTCAGAGTCAAGGTCCCCGACCAGCTGGATTCAGCGAATGCCAACTAAATGACCGAGATCGCCACCGGCCCGCCGCTCCACGGCCCGACAGCTGGACGGCGGCCGGAGGCGATCAAGGCGGTCCCGGTCCGTCACCCCTGGCGGTGGGTGGCGGCGGCGGCGGTCCTGGCGATCACCGCCGACGTCGTCTACACGATGGTCACGGCGCCCAACCTGAATTGGAACGTGGTGGGGACATACCTCGTGCAGCGGCTCATCCGCGAGGGCATCCTCATCACCCTGGAGCTGACGGTCCTCGCCATGGTCATCGGCATCGTCCTGGGGGTCGTCCTGGCCGTGATGCGGCTTTCGCCCAACCCGGTGGTCTCATGGGTGAGCTGGTTCTACATCTGGTTCTTTCGCGGCACCCCGGTGCTGGTCCAGATCTTCTTCTGGTTCAACCTCGCCCTCGTGCTTCCCCACGTCGGCGTGGGCATCCCAGGCTTCCCGCTCCTGTGGCAGGTGAGCACCAATGTGCTGGTGACGCCATTCATGGCCGCGGTCTTCGGTCTCGGCTTCAACGAGGCCGCTTACATGGCCGAGATCGTCCGCGCCGGCATCATCTCGGTCGAACACGGTCAGACCGAGGCCGCCCAGGCGCTGGGCATGACACGCCTGCAGGTGATGCAACGCATCGTCCTGCCTCAAGCGATGCGAGTGATCATCCCTCCCACCGGCAACGAAACCATCTCGATGCTCAAGACCACCTCGCTGGCCTTTGTCGCGACCGTGCCCGAGCTCTTCACCCGGGCGCAGCAGATCTCGAGCGCGAATTTCGCCGTCGTCGAGCTGCTCATCGTGATCAGCGTCTGGTACCTGGTCATGACGTCGATCCTGACCGTCGGACAGTATTACCTGGAGCGGTACTACGGCCGGGGCGCCCAGCGCGAGCTCCCGCCGACGCCGTTCCAGAGGTTCCGGAGCCTGCTCTTCACCTTCCATGCTCCGCGACCCATGCCGGGGGAGGCGACGATCTCCCGGCCCAGCGAGCGCCGGTGAGATGACCGCCACTCCCATGGTCAAGGCGGAGGCCGTCTACAAGAACTTCGGCCGCCTGGAAGTCCTGCGCGGCATCGACCTCGAGGTCCACCCCAAGGAGGTGATGTGCATGATCGGGCCCTCGGGCTCGGGCAAGAGCACGTTCCTCCGCTGCATCAACCACCTGGAGAAGATCGACGCCGGCCGGCTGTCCGTCGACGGCGAGCTGGTCGGCTACCGCGAGCGGGGCAACAAGCTGCACGAGCTTCCCGACCGCGAGGTCTGCCGGAAGCGCTCCGAGATCGGCATGGTCTTCCAACGTTTCAACCTCTTCCCGCACATGACGGCCCTGGAGAACGTGATCGAGGCGCCGATGCGGGTCAAGAGGGAAAGCCGCGAGGGGGCTGCGGCCCGGGCCCGCGGCCTGCTGGATCGCGTCGGCCTCGCCGACAAGGTCCAGGCCTATCCCAACCAGCTCTCCGGCGGCCAGCAGCAGCGCGTGGCCATCGCCCGGGCGCTGGCGATGCAGCCGAAGCTGATGCTCTTCGACGAGCCGACCTCGGCATTGGACCCGGAGTTGGTGGGCGAGGTGCTCGATGTCATGCGGGGCCTCGCCCGGGACGGCATGACCATGGTCGTCGTGACCCATGAGATGGGCTTTGCCCGCGAGGTCGGCGACAGCCTGGTCTTCATGGACGGCGGGGTGATCGTCGAAGCCGGTAATCCCCGCGACGTGCTCGCACACCCACAGCACGAGCGCACGCGGTCCTTCCTTTCCAAGGTGCTGTAGGTACCCGTTCACCAGCCCCCCTCCCCGCGACTTGGGAGGCGGGCGGTCAGTGCAGAGATTCTCCCGGCGCGGCGCCCTCCCACGCCGTCGTCTCCCAGTTGTCCTTCCGGGCGACGAGCGGAATCCAAGGAGGGAGGTCCATCAGGAGCTCGTGGCTGAGGGCGACAGCGTAGGGCTCGTAGCCCTTGCGGAGGCTGTTCAGGCGCTCCCGGAAAACACCGGGGTCCACCTCGATGCCGGCACTGGCCAGCGCTTCGTGGAGGGCGACGAGCTGGGCTTCGGACAAGCGGTCTGGGGCGTTGAACCTCGGCGCCGCGCGTAGGACCTGGCTCAGGTCGCCGAGGGCGTGACGGCCGATCGCGTATACGCGCCGCGCCTGCCACGTCTTCCCATGCGCCTTGGCCGCCTGCCACAGCGTGGCGAAATCCATGATCGCGGTCAGTGCCGCAACCCACGATTGGTTCTCGTGCTGCGACCGGAAGTAGCCGAGGACCTGGTAGGAAAGATGGCTCTCGAGGAGCTCCGCGGTCCACTCCTCCCACCGCGCCATCAGCGGTCGCAGCTCATCGGTCTCGCCCGCCGCGGCGGCGCGGCGCAGCAGGTCGCCGGCGCTGGGCGGTGAGCCGGCGTATTCGTCGAGCATCGAGATGGCGGTTTCGCGCCGGGAGAACGCCTGATAGAGGACGGGCAGGTACGAGATGACGACCGCGAGAAAGGCGAAGCCCATGCCGGCCTCGACGACGGTCAGGAACCGCGCGAGGTCGGTCTTCGGCGAGAAGTCGCCGATGCCGAGCGTCGTGAAGGTCGTCCCGCTGACGTAGAGGCTCGTCGTGCCGTTGAGCCGGGCGTCGAATCCGGCCGACCACAGCAGCAGCGCGAAGCCGGTGATGAGGATCGCCCCCCACAGGATGATCAGGAAGAGCAGAGAGATCGGACCGTAGGTGCTCAGGAAGGTCTCGCGCCGGTCGCCGGCTGACATGCGGCGCCCCACCGCCGCCCACGGCTTCCAGGTGAGCTGGTAGAAGATCTTCGACACGCGCACCCGGCCCGCCACGCGCCGAGGCAGGATGACGGTCTCGAAGGCGTCGCGGAGCACGACGGCGACGAGGGCGATCCCGAATAAAGCGGCGGCCAGCTGCATCGGTTGCCTACAGAACTCCGGCCGCGGCGTGGAAATTCATCGGTTCCAGCTCACCTCTCCGCCATGCGCGCGCGGGAGCCCCGCAGCGCCAGCGCCACGGACCCCAGCAGCTCTGCCCGTTCGACGAACACGGCTGGGAGGACCTCAAGCCTCTCCGCCGCGGCCTGGACCGCGTGGCGCCGTATGGACTCACGCAGCGGGCGCAGCAGGACCTCACCGGCGCGGCTGAGCAAACCCCCGACGATCACGCGTTCCGGGTTGATGAGATTGCAGAGCCCAGCCACCGCGACGCCGATCTCCCGGCCGGCGTCGGAGATGGCACGCTGGCAGCGCAGGTCTCCCTCCGCCGCCAGCTCGATGACCCTTGGCAGACTCAGGTTGTCACCCCAGCCGCGCCCGACCAGCTGGATGATCGCCGGCCCCGACGCCACGGTTTCAAGACAGCCGCGATTGCCGCAATAGCAAAGTGCCCCATCCTCGTCGAGCGTGGTGTGGCCGATCTCGCCCGCGGTCCCCGACGCGCCCCGCAGCAGCCAGCCATCGATCACGATCCCGGCGCCGATGCCGGTGGCGGCCTTGACGTAGGCGAAGTTCGAGCAATGGCGGCCGGCACCCCAGGTCAGCTCGGCCAGCGCGCCCAGGTTGGCGTCGTTCTCGATCTGAACCGGCAACCCAAGGCGGACCTGCATCTCGGTGGCGATCCGAAGGCCGACCCAGTCCGGGAGGATGGTCGCCGAGCCGGCCGTGCCGCGCGCGCGGTCCACCGGGCCCGGGATTCCGATCCCCGCGCCGATCACGTTCCTGCGCTCGACTCCCGCCCGCGCCAGCACCTCGCCGACCATGCGGGCCGAGGTGTCGAGCGATTCGATCGCCCGCCGATTGACGTCGAGATCGCACTGAGCCTCCGCCAGCACGTTGTGAGCGAGGTCGGCCACCGCGACCTGGACGTGGCTGTGCCCGAAGTCGATCCCGACGACCGCTTGCGATGAGTCCTGCAGGACGAGCTGCACGGCCGGCCGCCCGCCGCGCGAATCCGAAGCCTTGACGTCGACGTCGGAGATGCGCCCGGAAGCCTTGAGCTCCGCCACCAGGGTGGAGACGGTCGTGCGCGAAAGACCGGTCGCCCTGGCGATCTCGGCCTGGCTGGCGCGGCCCTGCTCCCGCAGGACCCCGATGACCCGCTGCCGGTTGCGATCTCGAAGCCAGGCGAGCGTCCCGTCTCCCCTGTTGGCCATGAATGCAGCCGAATCATCCCACAGTTTGTCAAGAGTCCGGACATTTAAATTTCCAAGCCCGCAGATCTCTTGACAAACAGGAGGTCCTGAGCAATGCTCTGCGCCAACGAAGCCTCGGCCAATGGTCGGATCTGACGGCTATTGAGTAGACCTGGTTGCCGGCGCACTCTCGCCCCGGAGCCCCCGGGAAGAAGGCACCAGGAAAGCCAGACGTGGTGGGGACAGGAGGTCCTAGATGAAGCCAGCCAGGTTATTGCCAGTCCTCGTGCTCGCAGGCTTGGTCCTGATGGCATGTGGCGGGAGCACCGGGGGCGGGGCGACCGCCGGCAAGAAGATCGCTCTTCTTTTGCCGGAGTCCAAGACCGCCCGATATGAGAGCAAGGACAGGCCCTTGTTCGAGGCGAAGCTGAAGGCGCTCTGCTCGAGCTGCCAGATCATCTACAGCAACGCCAACCAGGACGCTCCGACCCAGCAGACGCAGGCGGAAGCGGCTCTGACCAACGGCGCCAGCGTCCTGGTGCTCGACCCGGTCGACGGCGCGGCCGCCGCGGCCATCGTCGCCAAGGCCAAGGCGCAGAACGTCCCCGTGGTCTCGTACGACCGCTTGATCCTCAACACCCCCGACCTCAACTACTACCTGTCTTTCGACAACGCCGCCGTCGGCGCGCTCCAGGGCAACGCCCTGCTCACGGCGCTCAACGGCAAGCAGAACGCCACCGTCGTGATGATCAACGGCGACCCGGCTGACAACAACGCCAAGCTCTTCAAGCAGGGCGCGCACAGCATCCTCGACGGCAAGGTCAACATCGCCAAGGAGTACGACACACCGTCGTGGAGCCCGGACACGGCACAGACCGAGATGGCGGGAGCGCTCACCGCGCTCCACAACCGGGTCGACGGAGTGCTGGCCGCCAACGACGGCACCGGTGGCGGTGCCATCGCGGCGCTGAAGGCGGCCGGAGTGGCGCCTCTGCCCCCGGTCACCGGACAGGATGCTGAGCTGGCCGCCATCCAGCGCATCCTCATCGGCGATCAGTACATGACCGTGTACAAGGCGATCAAGGCTGAGGCCGAAGCCGCAGCCCAGCTCGCATACGACCTCGCGTACGGCATCGCGGTGCCGTCGTCGATGACCAACGGCAGGTCCGTGAACAACGGGAAGGCGGACATCAAGTCGGTCCTGCTGACCCCGGTGGCGGTGACCAAGACGACGATCGTCTCGACGGTCATCGCGGACGGTTTCTGGACCAAGACCGACATCTGCTCCGACAAGTACGCATCGGCGTGCACCGCGGCTGGAATCACCTAATCTGTTCGCACCTGTGAGTGACATCGGCGGGTGGCCTCACGGCCACCCGCTTTGCGTCTGAACATGCAAGCCCCGGGCGCCCAGCCCCTCGAGGGCGCGACACCGCCGGCGTCGGCGGCCGGCGAACTCCAACCCGTGCTCCAGCTGCGCCGGATCAGCCAGCGATTCGGGGCCGTGCAAGCCCTGTCCGAAGTCGACATCGAGGTGTACCCCGGCGAGGTGGTGGCGCTCGTCGGCGACAACGGCGCCGGTAAATCGACCCTGATCAAGGTCATCGCCGGCATCAACATCCCGGACTCGGGCGAGTTCTGGTTCGAAGGCCGCCACGTGGCGGTCCACGGCCCTCGCGACTCGGCGGCGCTCGGCATCGCCACCGTCTACCAGGACCTGGCGCTGTGCGACAACCTCGACGTCGTCGCCAACCTGTACCTCGGTCGCGAGGAGGTCGAGCCCCCGGCGCGGCTGATCAGCGAGGAGCGGATGGAGTTCCGAGCGCGCGAGGTCCTCAAGGCGCTCGACGTCAAGATCCCCAACCCCCGCAACGCGGTGGCGGCGCTTTCCGGAGGCCAGCGACAGTCGGTCGCCGTCGCCCGATCCGTGATGTGGAAGGCGAAGGTCGTGCTGCTCGACGAGCCCACCGCCGCGCTGGGCGTGCAGCAGACCAAGCAGGTGCTGGAGCTCGTGCTCCGCCTGAAGCACCAGGGCCTCGGGGTGATCGTCATCAGTCATAACCTGGCCAACGTCTTCGAAGTCGCCGACCGCATCATCGTCCTGCGTCTGGGCATGCGCGTCGGGACCTTCAACCGCACCGAGTCATCGGAAGAAGCGGTCGTGGGGGCGATCACCGGCGCCGAGTTCGGCAAGTTCAAGCCGCAGGAATGAGCTCGGTCCGACCAGCCGCCGCGGAGGCCACGATCAGGACGAATCTCGATTCGTTGTGGCGCAGGCTCGGCTCGGGCGACGTCGGCTCGTTGCCGGTCATCCTCGGCCTGGTCATGATCTGGGCGGTCTTCGACTATCTCAACCCGAACTTCTTGAGCCCGCGCAACCTGACCAACCTGACAGTGCAGGTCACGGACATCGGCATCGTCTCGACCGGGGTCGTCCTCGTCCTGCTGCTGGGTGAGATCGACCTCTCAGTCGGATCCGTGTACGGGCTCGGCTCGGCGGTGATGGCCGTGCTCAATGTCAAGCACGGCTGGGCGGCGGTGCCGTCCATCGCGGCCGGTGTCCTCACGGGCACCGCCATCGGCACCCTGCACGGCTTCTGGTTCACGCGTTTCAGGATCCCGTCGTTCGTGGTCACGCTGGCCGGGCTGCTGGCGTGGTTGGGGGCACAGCTCCTCGTCCTGGGCGAGACGGGAACCATCAACATCTACGACTCGACCATCGACCAGCTGGCGAGCAAGTTCTTCGATTCCACCTTGGGTTGGGTGATCGCCGCGGCCGTCGTGGCATTTCTCGGAATCGACGTCTTGATCCGGCGGCGCCGGCGGGCGGCGGCAGGACTGCCCGCAAACGCCTGGCTCGGCGACGTGGCGACGTTCGCCGTGATCGCCGTCGCCGTGCTGGGCGCGACGGCCGTCCTGGCCGGCGACCGGGGCGTACCGCTCGCCTTCCTGATCCTGCTCGCTTTCATCGTCGGTTTCGACCTGGTCACCACGCGCACCCGGTTCGGCCGCCACATCTTCGCGGTCGGCGGCAACGCCGAAGCCGCACGGCGCGCGGGCATTTCCGTCAACGGCATCCGCCTCGCCGTCTTCGCACTGTCCGGAACGATGGCCGCGATCGGCGGCATCATGGCGGCGTCCCGGCTCTTCGCCGTCAACTACTCGTCCGGCTCAGGAGACGTGCTGCTCAACGCCATCGCGGCCGCGGTGATCGGCGGCACGAGCCTGTTCGGCGGTCGGGGGACGGTATGGTCGGCCCTCACCGGCTCGCTGGTGATCGGGTCGATCAACAACGGCCTGGCGCTGCTCAGCGTCTCCGCCGACATCAAGTACATGATCACGGGCGGTGTGCTGCTGGCCGCCGTGACGATCGATGCGGTTGCAAGGCAGGGCCGGCAAAGAGCGGGCGTCTGAGCGATGAGGTGGTCACGGCGATCCCCTGCGAGGCGGGTGATTTGGAATTCGCTCTCCTGGGTAAACGTTGTCCATAGAGATGGCAAGCCCAAAGTCGGAACTCCTCCCCGTCCTCCCCATGGACGACGTCGTCGTCCTGCCCCACATGACCGTCACGCTGGCCGTCGAGGGCGACGACCAGAAGGCCGCGATCGAGGCCGCCCGCCAGGGCAACCGCCTCATCCTGCTCGTGCCTCGCATCGAGGGCAAGTTCGGCAGCATCGGGACCGTCGGGCGCTTGGGCGACTCGGCCGAGCTGCCCACGGGGGCGGAGGCCTTCATGATCCGCGGCGAGCACCGCGCCCGGCTGGGCAGCGGCCAGGCGGATATCGGCGGGGCGCTTTGGGTCAAGGCCGACCCGATCCTCGACCCTGACCCGGCCACCGAGCACGCGGTCGAGCTGGCGCGCGAGTACCGTGCGCTGCTGGAGAACCTGGTCGAATCGAGGGGCGTGCCCCAGGTCGTCCAGTTCCTGCGGGCCGCCAAGACCCCCAGCCACCTCGCCGACCTCGCCGGCTACTCGCCCGACCTCTCGACCGAGCAGAAGCAGCAGGTCCTCGAGACGGTCGACCTGGAGCAGCGGCTGACCCTGCTGATCGGCTGGACCAAGTCGATTCTGGCCGATGCCTCGCTGAAAGAGAAGATCCGCAGCGAGGTCGCCGAGGGCATGGAGAAGACGCAGCGCGAGTTCCTGCTCCGCCAGCAGCTCGAGGCGATCAAAAAGCAGCTCAACGAGGGCGGCAGCGACATCGTCTCCAACTACCGCGAGAGGATTGCCCTGGCGGGCATGCCCGAGGCGGTGCTGGCCGAGGTCAACCGTGAGCTCGACCGCCTGGAGCGCACGAGCGAGCAGAACCCCGAGTACGGCTGGATCCGCACCTACCTGGACTGGATGCTGGACATCCCCTGGAACGTGCGCTCGGAGGACAACTACGACCTGGTGGAGGCCCGCCGCATCCTTGACGAGGACCACACCGGTCTCGCGGACGT
The DNA here is from genome assembly GCA_004299235.1 of bacterium. Taxonomy (NCBI): domain Bacteria; species bacterium. Next base: position 156,657 of record SCQL01000002.1, on the reverse strand, counting down.
CAAGGACCGCATCATCGAGTTCCTGGCCGTGCGCAAGCTGCGCAACGAACGCGGCCTCGAGGTGCTCGGCGGGCGCGGGGCGGGCGCGATCATCACCCTGGTCGGCCCTCCGGGCGTCGGCAAGACCTCACTGGGTGAGTCGGTCGCCCGCGCCCTCGGCCGCAAGTTCACTCGCGTCTCCCTCGGCGGCATCCGTGACGAGGCCGACATCCGCGGCCACCGGCGCACCTACGTCGGAGCGCTGCCGGGCCGGATCGTGCGCGCCCTGAAAGACGCGGGGACCAAGAACCCGGTGATCATGCTCGACGAGATCGACAAGGTCGGCAGCGACTGGCGCGGCGACCCGTCGGCCGCGTTGCTGGAGGTGCTGGACCCCGCCCAGAACCACACGTTCCGCGACCACTACCTGGAGGTCGACCTCGACCTGTCCGAGGTGCTGTTCATCCCGACGGCCAACGTGTCGGAGACCATCCCGGCGCCGCTGCTCGACCGCATGGAGCTGATCCGGCTCGACGGTTACACGGAAGAGGAGAAGGTCGCTATCGCGCGCGACCACCTTCTGCGCCGCCAGGTCAGGCAGGCGGGATTGAAGGACGACGAGGTGACGGTGGCGGACGCCGCGATCATGAAGGTGATCACCGAGCACACCCGCGAGGCGGGCGTGCGGAACCTCGAGCGCGAGCTCGGGAAGATCACGCGCAAGGTCGCGACCAAGGTCGCCACCGGCGCGCTGACGCCGCCGTTCGAGATCACGCCCGAGCGCGTGCGCGAGTTCCTCGGCAAGCCGCGGTTCGACAACGAGGTCGCCGCCCGCACCGCGGTGCCCGGCGTGGCCACCGGACTCGCCGTCACCGGCACCGGGGGGGACGTCCTGTTCGTCGAGGCGACCGCCACCAACGGCGGCAGTCACGGCAGCACGCTGACCCTGACCGGCCAGCTGGGCGACGTGATGAAGGAATCGGCGCAGATCGCGCTGTCCTACGTCCGCTCGCACGCCAAGGACCTGCAGATCGATCCCGAGGCCGCGGAGAAGTCGTTCCACATCCACGTGCCGGAAGGCGCCGTGCCCAAGGACGGTCCGTCGGCGGGGGTGACGATGACCACCGCGATCGTGAGCCTGCTCACCGGCCGGCCCGTGCGCAGCACGGTCGGCATGACGGGTGAGGTCACGCTGCAGGGCCTGGTGCTGCCGATCGGCGGCGTCAAGCAGAAGGTGCTGGCCGCGCATCGGATGGGCTTGAAGGAGGTCGTCCTCCCGAGCCGCAACGAGAAGGACATCGACGACGTGCCGCAGAGCATTCGCGAGTCGATGAAGTTCCACTTCGCCAGTCGCGTGGACGACGTGCTCAAGGTCGCGCTCGAGCCCAAGGCCGCATCCAAGACGCAAGCGGCGTAGGAATATTCCGGCCGGCCGGCCGCTTTGCCCTTGGTGTGGCACGCAGCTCCCGTGAGGTCCTCGAGAACACGACCACCATCGCCGTCGTGGGCGCGTCACGCGATCCCAACAAGGCGGGCGCCTCGGTACCCGCGGTCCTGCAGCGGCGCGGATTCCGCATCATCCCGATCAATCCTTACGCGGACGAGCTCTTCGGCGAGCGCGTCTATCGCTCGCTGGCTGAAGTGACCGAGAAGGTGGATCTGGTGGACGTCTTCCGCCCGGCTCACGAGGCGGCGGACATCGCGCGGCAGGCGGTCGCCATCGGCGCCAAGGCGGTGTGGCTGCAGCTGGACATCCGCTCGGACGAGGCGCGGGGGATTGTGGAATCGGCCGGACTGGACTTCGTCGAGGACGAGTGCACCGCGGTCACCAGCTCCCTGTATCGAATCCGAAAGCCCGCCGCGTAGCCGAAGGCGCGCCCCGGACGCACCCGGCGTTACTCTCGACGCGTGCCTCGGCGCCGCCCACGTCATCGACTCCGGGATCGCAGTGTCGAATGCGAGCTCAAGTTCCGGCTCTCCGGCCCCGCTGATCACACTCGAATCCGCGCCATGCTGCGTCAGCGAGGGGCCCGGCTCGACGGCAGCTATGACGAGGAGAATGTCAGGTTCGACGGTCCCGGCAAGTCCACGCGACACACCACGTTGAGGCTGCGCGTCCTCGACGGTGGACCGCGCGGCTTTCTCACCGCGAAGGGTCCGGCCAGGTTTTCGGGCGGGGTCAAGATTCGCGAGGAGACGGAGGTGGCGGTCTCGGATGCTCACGCGACCCTCGACCTGCTCACGCAGCTCGGCTTTGGCATCGCCTTCACCTATCCGAAGCACCGTGCCATGTGGATGCTGAACGGCGTCGCCGTGACCCTCGACCAACTCGAGTTCGGCTGGTTCGTCGAGCTCGAAGGACCGCTCGAGGTCCTGCCTGAAATGGCTCGCAGCTTCGGACTGGAGCCGAAGCAGGCGCTGCGGGAGAGCTATTCCGTGCTGGCCAGGAAGGCCCTGGCGGCGAAGAAGAAGGAGAAGGAGAAGAAGAATGGAGCGGGCCGGGATGACGGCTCGCGCCCCTCACCCTGACCCTCTCCCCGAAAGGAAGGCCCGGCTAGATTATCTGGCGGGGCCCACCCAGACGGTCTGGATGTTCGTGAACTCTTTGATCCCGTACGGCGACAGCTCGCGCCCGTAGCCCGACCTCTTCACACCTCCGAACGGCAGGCGTGCGTCCGACGCGACCATGCCGTTGACGAACACGAGCCCGGCCTCGACGCGTTCCGCGAGCTTCTTGCCGCGCTCGACGTCCGCCGTCCAGATGCTCGAGCCCAATCCGAAGTCGCTGTCGTTGGCGACGCGGAGCGCATCCTCGGCATCCTTGACGCGGATCACGGCGGCCACCGGGCCGAACGTCTCCTCGTGGTAGGCGGGCATTCCCGGCCGGACGCCGGCGAGCACAGTCGGCTCGAAGTAACAGCCATCGCCGTCCACTCGCTTCCCGCCTGTCAGCACCCGCGCGCCGAGGCGCACCGATTCGGACACCTGGCGCTCGAGGTCATCGACGAGGTCGGCGCGCGCCAGGGGACCGACCTGGTTGCCGCGGTCCATCGGGTTCCCTACCTTGAGCGCCCCGACCGCGGCGGCAAACAGCTCCTCGAACTCTTCCGCGACCGACTCCTCGACGATGAACCGCTTGGCGGCGATGCAGCTCTGCCCGTTGTTCTGGTTGCGGGCGCGGCAGGCGACCGTCGCCGCCGCCTTCAGATCGGCGTCGGCCAGGACGATGAACGGATCCGAGCCGCCGAGCTCGAGCACCGACTTCTTCAGCGTCCTGCCGGCGGTGGCGGCCACCAGCGCGCCGGCGGCCTCGGAGCCGGTGAGCGTGACGCCCGCCACGCGGTGGTCGGACAGGATCCGCTCCACGGCACCCGAGCCGACCAGCAGCGTCTGGAACACACCCTCGGGCACGCCCGCCTCGCGGAACACCTCCTCGATCGCGAGCGCCGCCTGCGGCACGTTCGATGCGTGCTTGAGGAGCATGACGTTGCCGGCGACCAGTGCGGGTAGGGCGGCGCGGAACGCCTGCCAGAACGGGAAGTTCCACGGCATGACGGCGAGGATGACGCCAAGCGGCTGAAACCTCACATAGCTCTGGGACGCGGTGCTGTCGACCGGCTCGTCGGCCAGAAGCCGTGCGGCGTTGTCCGCGATCCAATTCGCCGTCCAAGCGCACTTCTCCACCTCGCCCTCGGCTTCGGCGATCGGCTTGCCCATCTCGGCGGTGAGCAGCGCCGCGTAGCGCGCCTTGCCCGCTCTCAGCACGCCCGCGGCGGAGCGCATCAGCGACGACCGCAGGTCGAGGCCGGCATCGCGCCAGGTGTGGCGGCCGGTCCAGGCGCGGGCCAGGGCCGCCTCGATCCCGGCCCCATCCAGCTCCGGGAACGTGGCCAGCTCGCGTCCGGTGGCCGGGTCGACCGATCTGAGCATCGCGCCGCATATCAGAACATAAATCCAGCTTTCGGCTCATCAGCCCGCCCCAAAGGGGCGGCCGGACATATGTGGCAGGATTTGACCCGTGGCCCGCGCACCGGTGAGGAGGCGGCTGGACCGCCCCCTGGTCCTCCCCTCGATCAACACGGATCAGCTCGCCGGCCGGAGGCGGGTGGTGATCGATGCCGTCACACCGGAGATCGACTCCGGCCGGTTCCCGGCCAAACGCACCCGGGGGGAGCGCGTGGCGGTCGAGGCGGACGTGTTCGCGGACGGGCACGACGCGCTGACGTGCGTTCTCCGATACCGCCACCAGTCCTCGACCGGGTGGACCGAGCAGCCGATGCTCCCGCTCGTCAACGACCGCTGGCGCGGCGAGTTCACGGTGACCGATCTTGGGCGCTACCTCTACACGGTCGAGGGCTGGGTCGATCGCTTCGAGACCTGGAGTCGCCAGTTCGCCAAGCGCGTGGAGGCGGGCCAGGACATCACGCTGGAGCTCGAGGTGGCCGCCCGCCTGGTCGATGAGGCCGCCGCGCGGGCCCGGCGCGCGCCGGGCGCACTCGCGAACCGCGGCAGCACGGATGCCGCACGCCTCCTCGCGCTCGCCGCGTCGCTGCGCCGGGGACGCGCCGCCGCGGCGGCGGCTCTCGGCGATGAGCTGGCGCACCTGATGGAGCTGTACGCCGACAGGAGCCAGGCGGTGCGGTATCCCCGCGAGCTGGAGATCGTGGTCGACCCCGAGAAGGCGCGGTTCAGCGCCTGGTACGAGCTGTTTCCGAGGTCCGCCGGCGAGAGTGGCCAGCACGGCACGTTGCGCGACGTCGAGCGCCGCCTGCCCGAGATCGCCGCGATGGGGTTCGACGTCCTCTACCTGCCGCCCGTCCACCCCATCGGTCATACCCATCGAAAGGGCGCCAACAACTCGGTCGAAGCAGCGCCCGGCGAGCCGGGCAGCCCGTGGGCGATCGGGTCGGAAGAGGGCGGCCACAAATCCGTCGATCCCCGGCTCGGCACACTGGACGACTTCCGGCGCCTCGTCACAGCCGCCGGGGAGCAGGGGCTGGCCGTGGCGCTCGACATCGCGTTTCAGTGCTCACCCGACCACCCGTACACGCGCGAGCATCCGGAGTGGTTCAAGCACCGGCCCGACGGCTCCATCCAGCACGCCGAGAACCCGCCGAAGCAATACCAGGACATCCTGCCCTTCGATTTCGAGACGGAGAGCTGGCGCGAGCTGTGGGATGAGCTGCTTTCGATCGTGCTGTTCTGGAGCGAGCAGGGCGTCAGCATCTTCCGCGTCGACAACCCGCACACCAAACCGTTCGCCTTCTGGGAATGGCTCATCCCCGAGATCAAGCGCCGGCAACCCGACGCCGTGTTCCTGGCGGAAGCGTTCACGAGGCCCAAGGTGATGTACCGGCTCGCCAAGCTCGGCTTCAGCCAGTCGTATACCTACTTCGCATGGCGCAACACGGCCTGGGAGCTGACCCAGTACTTCACCGAGCTCTCGCAGGCGCCGGTTCGTGACTTCTTCCGACCGAACCTATGGCCGAACACGCCCGACATCCTCACGGAGTACCTGCAGCACGGAGGCCGTGCTGCCTTCGCCGCGCGCCTCGTGCTGGCGGCCACCCTGGGGGCGAGCTACGGCATTTACGGACCCGCGTTCGAGCTGTGCGAGAGCCGCGCCAGGGAAGCCGGCTCCGAGGAATATCTCGACTCGGAGAAGTACCAGATTCGCAGCTGGGACCTCGACCACCCCGACGGCCTGCGCGAGCTGGTCACCCTCGTCAACAAGATCCGGCGTGAGAATCCCGCCCTGCAGAGCGATCGAGGGCTTCGGTTCCACCCGACCGAGAACGATCAGCTGCTCGCATACACCAAGAGCACATCGGACCTTGCCGACATCGTGCTGACGGTGGTCAACGTCGACCCGCATCACTCGCAGGCCGGCATGGTCACGCTGCCGCTCGAGGAGCTGGGCATCGAACGCGATCGCGGCTACCAGGCGCACGAGCTGATCAGTGGCGCGCGGTACCTGTGGAACGGGCCGCGCAACTACGTCGAGATCAACCCGCACGCGGCGCCCGCGCAGATCTTTCGGTTCCGGCGCAGCCTTCGCAGCGAACACGACTTCGAGTACTTCCTGTGATCGAGGCCGGGACCCAGCAGAGCGCACCGGCGGCGAAGGTGCCGGCCAAGCGCCAGCGCGAGACGTACCGGCTCGACGACGATCCGCTCTGGTACAAGGACGCGCTCATCTACGAGCTGCACGTGCGCGCGTTCAACGACAGCGATCAAGACGGCAGCGGCGACTTCCGCGGCCTGATCGAAAAGCTGCCCTACCTCCAGGACCTCGGCGTGAGCGCGATCTGGCTCCTGCCGTTCTACCCCTCACCGCTGCGAGACGACGGCTACGACATCGCCGACTACACCAACGTCAACCCGATGTACGGCAGCCTCGGCGACATCAACCGCCTGATCAAGGATGCGCACCGCCGCGGCATGCGAGTCATCAGTGAGCTGGTTTGCAACCACACATCAGACCAGCATCCCTGGTTCCAGCGCGCGCGCCATGCGCGCCCCGGCAGCGCCGCGCGCGATTTTTACGTGTGGAGCGACACCAACCAGCGGTACCAGGACGCGCGGATCATCTTCAAGGACTTCGAGGTTTCCAACTGGACCTGGGACCACGTCGCGGGCGCCTATTACTGGCACCGCTTCTACTCCCACCAGCCCGACCTGAACTTCGACAACCCCAGGGTCAAGGACGCGGTGCTCAAGGCGCTGGATTTCTGGCTCGACATGGGCATCGACGGGGTGAGGCTCGACGCCATCCCCTACCTGTATGAACGCGAAGGCACCAACGGCGAGAACCTGCCGGAGACCCACCAGTTTCTGCGCGAGATGCGCAACCACGTCGACACCAAGTACACGAACCGCATGCTGCTGGCCGAGGCCAATCAATGGCCCGAGGACTCGGTCGCCTATTTCGGCGAGGGCGACGAATGCAACATGTCGTTCCACTTCCCGCTCATGCCGCGGCTGTTCATGTCGATCCGGATGGAGGACCGCTTCCCCATCGTCGACATCCTGGCCCAGACGCCGGCCATTCCCGACACCGCGCAGTGGGCGCTGTTTCTGCGCAACCACGACGAGCTCACGCTGGAGATGGTCACGGACGAGGAGCGCGACTACATGTATCGCGCGTACACGCACGACCGCGCGGCGCGCCTCAACCTGGGCATTCGCCGGCGCCTGGCTCCGCTGCTCGGCAACGACCGGCGACGGATCGAGCTCATGAACGGCCTGCTGTTCTCCCTGCCCGGCACGCCGGTCATCTACTACGGCGACGAGATCGGGATGGGCGACAACATCTTCCTCGGCGACCGCAACGGCGTGCGGACCCCGATGCAGTGGAGCGCGGACCGCAATGCGGGGTTCTCGCGCGCGAACCGGCAGCGGCTGTACCTGCCGGTGGTCACCGACGCCGAGTACCACTACGAGACCGTCAACGTCGAGGCCCAGCACCAGAATCCGCACTCGCTGCTGTCATGGATGAAGCGGCTGATCGCCCTTCGCAAGCGCCATCGCGCATTCGGCCGCGGCACGCTCGAGCTGCTGAGGCCGGAGAACCGAAAGGTGCTGGCGTACGTGCGGCGGTACGAGTCCGAGCAAATCCTCTGCATCGCCAACCTCTCACGCTTCCTGCAGGCGGTCGAGCTCGACCTGACCCCCTGGAAGGGCCTGGTGCCGGTGGAGCTGTTCAGCGGCAACGAGCTGCCCGCCGTGGGCGATTCGCCTTACTTCCTGACCCTCGGGCCGCACTCCTTCTTCTGGTTCTCGATGCGACCGCGGACGGCGCCGTCGGTCCAGAGCGATGGCGCCCAGGCGGCGGCGTCGCTGCCGGAGATCCGTGTCAGCGGCGGCTGGGACTCCATCCTGAGCGGGACGAGCAAGGAGCGGCTCGAGAACGTGCTGCTCGGTTACGTCAGGCAGCGCCGGTGGTTTGGGGGCAAGGCCCGGCGGTTGAAGGCGGCGCGGATCACGGACGTGGCCGGCGTGCCCGGCGCCGACGGGACGGCGTACCTGCACACCGTCGTGATGTCGTACCTGGAGGGCGACCCTGAGACCTACCAGCTGCCCCTTGCCTACGCCAACGCCGCCGAAGCGCCACACATCCTGGAACGCTGGCCGAACGCCGCCGTGGCCTGGGTTCGGACCCGAGGCGAGGAGCAGCGCGGCCTGCTGTACGACGCGCTCGGGCCTCCGGGCTTCGCCGAGGCCGTCCTCGGCGCGATCGCCAAACGCCGCCGCTCCGGCGGAGGACTGGGAACGCTGGCGGGCTCGACCACCCGCGCCTTTGCCCGCCTGCGGGGACCGGAAACCGTCCGGCTCGAGGCTGCGCTCGCCGGCGCGGAGCAGAGCAACAACTCGGTGGTTTTCGGCGAGCGGCTGATCCTCAAGGTCTTCCGGCGGCTGGAAGACGGGGTCAATCCCGAGCTCGAGGTCGGCCGCTTCCTGACCGAGAAGGCGAGCTTCCCCCAGATCGCGCCCGTCGCCGGCAGCCTCGAATACCGCCGAGACCAGGGTGAGCCCGTCACGCTCGCGATCCTCCAGGCGTACGTGCCCAACCAGGGCGACGCGTGGCAGTACACGCTGAACACGCTGGCGCACTATTTCAGCGGCCCCGAGCTCGCCGAGACAGAACCGCCGGCCCTGCCGCGAAGCCTGCTGCAGGTGAGCACCGGCGAGCTGCCGGAGGTCGCGACCCGGACCTTCGGCGCCTACCTCGACTCCGCGCGGCTCCTCGGCCGGCGAACGGCCGAGCTGCACGCGGCGCTGGCGTCCGACCCGACGGACTCGGCTTTCGCCCCGGAGCGAATTTCGCAGCAGGACCAGCGGTCCATGTACCAGTCGGTGCGCGGGCTGTCCCACCGCGCCACCGAACTCCTGCGCGGCCAGCTCAACCAACTGCCGGAGGAGGCGCGGGCGGAGGCCAAGCAGGTGCTCGAGCTGGAGCCGCGCATCGCCTCTACGCTGCGTTCCTTCCTCGCCCGCCGGTTGACCACGACCCGCATTCGCGTCCACGGTGACTACCACCTCGGCCAGGTGCTGTACACCGGGCACGACTTCGTCATCATCGATTTCGAAGGTGAGCCGGCGCGCACGCTGTACGAGCGCCGGCTCAAGCGCCTCGCGCTGCGAGACGTGGCCGGCATGCTGCGCTCGTTCCACTACGCTAGCCAGGCCGCCCTGCGGTCCGAGCAAATCGCGGCGGAGAGGCTGCCCCGGCTTCAGCAGTGGGCGCGGTTCTGGGTCGACTGCACGTCGGCCGCGTTCCTCAAGAGCTACCTGGCCGCGGCCGGGACCGCGTCATTCGTGCCCCAGGCGGCCGACGACCTGGACCTTCAGCTGACGACCATGCTCCTGGAGAAAGCCCTGTACGAACTGCGCTACGAGCTGAACATGCGCCCCGATTGGGTGCGCATCCCGATGCGCGGGATCCTCGACCTAGTGACGCCGGCATGATCGCGCGGTCGCTGCTCAGCCCGTTCGACCTCCACCTTTTCAATGAGGGCACGCACAGCCACCTCTTCGATAAGTTGGGAGCCCATGTGTCGAATGACCCCGAGGGGACGTTTTTCGCCGTGTGGGCGCCCAACGCCGATTCGGTGAGCGTGATCGGCGACTTCAACGGCTGGGACAAGTCGGCGAACGGCCTGTACCCACGGGAACAGTCGGGGATCTGGGAGGGCTTCATCCCCGGCGTGCGTCATGGGGCGCTGTACAAGTACTACGTCCACTCCCGCGTGACCCGCGCGGGCGCCGACAAGGCAGACCCGTTCGCCGCCTTCGCCGAGCCGCCGCCGAGACAGGCGTCGGTGGTGTGGGACCTCGGCTATCGGTGGGGCGACGAAGGCTGGATGGCCAACCGGCACGTGACGAACGCGCGGTCGGCGCCCTGGGCGGTGTACGAGCTGCACCTCGGCTCGTGGATGCGCGTCCCCGAGGAGCAGAATCGCTCCCTTTCCTACCGCGAGCTCGCACCGCGTCTTGCCGACTACGTGAGCCGCATGGGCTTCACTCACGTGGAGTTCATGCCGGTGATGGAGCACCCGTTCTATGGCTCTTGGGGATACCAGGTGACGGGCTACTTCGCCCCGAGCAGCCGGTACGGCACGCCGCAGGACTTCATGTTCCTGGTCGACTACCTGCACCAGAACGGAATCGGGGTGATCCTCGACTGGGTCCCCTCACACTTTCCATCGGACGAGTTCGGTCTCCAGAACTTCGACGGAACCCACCTCTTCGAGCACGCGGACCCACGCCTCGGCGTGCACCCGGACTGGGGCAGCTCGATCTTCAACTATGGTCGCAACGAGGTGCGCGGCTTCCTGCTGAGCAGCGCGCTGTGCTGGCTGGACCGCTATCACGCCGACGGCCTGCGCGTCGACGCGGTCGCGTCGATGCTCTACCTCGACTACTCGCGCAAGGCGGGCGAATGGATTCCCAACATGTTCGGCGGCAACGAAAACCTGGAGGCGGTGGATTTCCTGCGCCGCTTCAACATCGAGGTCTACAAAGAGCAGCCGGACGTGCAGACGATCGCGGAGGAATCGACCTCGTGGCCGCTGGTGTCAAGGCCCACCTATCTGGGCGGCCTGGGTTTCGGCATGAAGTGGGACATGGGCTGGATGCACGACACCCTCGGCTACCTGTCCCAGGAGCCGATCCACCGCAAGTTCCACCAGCAGGAGCTCACGTTCCGGATGCTCTATGCGTTCAGCGAGAACTACATGCTGCCGCTGTCGCACGACGAGGTCGTCCACGGCAAGGGATCGCTGATCTCGAAGATGCCCGGCGACGACTGGCAGAAATTCGCCAATCTGCGTCTGCTGCTCGCCTACATGTACGCGCAGCCCGGCAAGAAGCTCCTCTTCATGGGCGCCGAGTTCGGGCAGTGGCGCGAGTGGGACCACGACCAGAGCCTGGACTGGCACCTGCTCGACCAACCACTCCACGGCGGCCTGCGGCTGTGGACGGGTGACCTGAACCGGGTCCTGCGCGAGGAGAAGGCGCTGCACGAGTTGGACTTCGAGCCGGGCGGTTTCGCGTGGATCGACTGCACCGACGCCGACCAGAGCGTGGTCAGCCTGATGCGCCGCGGCCGCTCGCCCAACGACGTGGTGGTCGGCGTTTTCAATTTCACTCCCGTGCCGCGCCACAACTACCAGATCGGGATCCCCCGGGGTGGGCGCTGGCGCGAGCTGCTGAACAGCGACGCCCCGATCTACGGCGGCAGCGGGCAAGGCAACCTCGGAGGGGTCGAAGCGGCCCCGATCAGCGTGCACGGGCAGCGTCACAGCATCACGCTCACACTCCCACCGCTGGCCGCCTTGTTCCTGAAACCGGAGGCGGAGCCGGGCGCGTAACAGGATCCCGCCCCGGCGAAGGGAACCCGGCATCCCCACTCCCCCTCGAACTCGGGGGCGAGGCGGTCAGGGTTGGGGGGAGGGCACGCCCCCGAAAATGTGAGGCGTTCCCGTCTCGCAGTGGATCACGTGCATGACGGCATTGATCAGCGCCAGGTGTGAGAAGGCCTGCGGGAAGTTGCCGAGATGCCTGCCGCTGCGGGGGTCGATCTCTTCTGCGTAGAGCTGCAGCGGGCTCGAATATGAGAGCAGCTTCTCGCAAAGCTGCCGCGCCCGCTCCAGCTCACCGATCTCGCACAACGCGGACACGAGCCAGAACGAGCACATGGTGAACGTGCCCTCCTCGCCTGAGAGGCCCTCGTCGGTTTCCTCCGGGCGATAGCGGAGGACCATCCCGTCGACGGTCAGCTCGCCGGCGATGGCCAGCACCGTCGCCTTGACGCGCGGATCGTCCGGCGGGAGGAAGCGCACGAGCGGGATCAGGAGCACGGACGCGTCGAGCGCCTTCGAGCCGTAGCGCTGGACGAAGACGCCGCGTGAGTCGACGCCGTGCTCGCAGATGTCCGACTTGATCTCATCCGCCGCAGCCTGCCAGCGCTCCGCCAGGTCGAGGTCTCCGTGAAGCTCCGCCAGCCGCGCTCCGCGATCGGCCGAGACCCAGCACATCAGCTTCGAGGACGTGAAGTGCTGCGGCCGGCCGCGCATCTCCCAAATCCCATGATCCGGCTTCTTCCAGTTGCCGATGGCGCACTCGACCGAGTGCTTGAGGATGGGCCAGACCGCTTCCGGCAGGTAATCCCTCGACTTGGTGTGCAGGTACACCGAGTCGAGCACCGCGCCCCACACATCGTGTTGCACCTGCTGGAACGCGGCGTTGCCGATGCGCACCGGCCGCGACCCGTCATACCCGCTCAGGTGGTCGAGCGTCTTCTCGGCCAGCTCGTGCTCGCCGCCGATGCCGTACATGATCTGGAGATCCTTCTTGCCGGCGGCCACGTCGGCGATGAAGTAGAAGAAATCGTTGGCCTCGCGCGCGAAGCCCAGCGTGTACAGACCCCACAGCATGAAGGTCCCGTCGCGGATCCACGTGTACCGATAGTCCCAGTTGCGCTCACCGCCGATGGTTTCGGGGAGCGAGGTCGTCGGCGCCGCCAGCAGCGCCCCGGTCGGGCTGTACGTCAGCCCTTTGAGAGTCAGCGCGCTGCGCTGGAGGTAGCTCTGCCATGGGTGCTCGGGAAACTCGCCGTGGTTGATCCACTCACGCCAGAAGTCGGCGGTCCTCTCGATCCGGTGGAAGGCCTCGTCCAGGTCGGCCGGCGGCGGGTGCTCGGCCCAGAACTCCTTGGTCGTGGAGTGCTGCGAGCGCGGCCAGGCGATGGCGGCGTAAGCGCGATCACCCTGGCGCAGGGTCTTCGTCGCATGCGCGCCGGGGCCTTCGAATCCAACCCTGAGGTCGGTGACGAGGCGCAGCGGCACGTCGGACTCGCCACCGGTCGCGATCGCCTCGCCGTAACCAGGGCCCGAGTACTCCCACCTGGCGGCCGTCCGCCCATAGGCGAACACCGGGTGGCAGTCAATGCCCAGCTCGACCTCGCCGACCAGGCACCGCGCCGTTCGCAGCAGGATGTGCTCCGCCTCCTGGTCGGTCGGCGGCCGCCGGTGCGTGCCCGACCGCCGCTGGCTGTGATACCAGGGACCGATGCAGAGTGCGTCTCGGACGATGAGCCAGCCGGTCCGCGTCCTCCAGGTCGTTTCCAGGACCAGGGTGCCGGGCAGGTAGCGGCGCCCGGCGGGCACCTGGACTCCGGTCGGGCCGAAGCGGAAGCTGCCCGCGGCGCGATCCAGGATGGCCGCGAACACGCTCGGACTGTCGGGACGCGGCAGGCACATCCACTCCACCCGACCGCTCGGCGCGACCAGCGCATTGACCTCGCAGTCGGACAGGAAGGCGTAGTCGCCGATGGGCGGGAAGGCGCTGGCGATGCGCGACGCCGCGGCGCGGGGCCCGACCTCGCGATCAGCCCGGCCGTCGGCGTCCACACCGGGCCTGGTGCGGGCGCGCTCGCCTTTCACCGTGGTCCTAATCGCCTGGCCGCCGTCTGACTCGCGCGCTTTTCTGGCCGTACCGCACGCTCCCAGCGAAATATAGGCCGGCTACCGGCGGGAAGACCGGATGGCCGCTCGGATGCGGTTGAACACCTCCCCCACCTCGCCGACCCCGTCGATCTCCGCCACGCGAACTCCGTCCTCGCGATAGTGATCCAGGACCGCCGCCGTGACGGTCCTGTATTCGTGCATGCGCCCCGTGATCGCCTCTCGCGTGTCATCGGCCCGGCCCTCAACCGCGGCCCGATGCAGCAGACGCTCGACCAGCACTCGCTCGGGAACGTCCAGGAAGATCACAAGGTCCACCCCGGGGCGGCCCTCGGCCGAGAGCATCGCGTCCAGCGCCCTGGCCTGCTCGACCGTCCTGGGGAAGCCGTCGAGGAGCACGCCGGCGCCGGCCTCGGACCCTGGCAGTCGGCCGCGGACGATGCCGACGATCAGGTCATCGGGCACCAGCGCGCCGGCGGCCATGATCCGGCCCACCTCCCGGCCGATGTCGCTGCCCTTGGCGACCTCGGCCCGAAGGATCTCGCCGGTCGACAGGTGCGTGAGCCGGAACTCGGACTGGATGCGCGTCGCCTGCGTCCCCTTGCCGCTGCCGGGCGGCCCGAAGATGATCCCGATCACTTGACCGGCGGCCGGATCGAGCGGCGGCGCCGCCGCCAGCTGCGGTCGCCGGCCACGCGGCAAGCCCCGCCTGTGGAACACTGCCCGGGATGAGCGACACGACCACGTTGCCAAACGGCTTTCTCGTCGGCGCCTCGGTGTCGGCGCACCAGGTCGAGGGCGGCAACACCAACAGCGACTGGTGGTGGTGGGAGCACATCGAATCGACGCCGTGCCGCGAACCGTCCGGAGACGCCTGCGATTTCTATCACCGCTATGGCGAGGATATCGCCCTGCTGGACGGGCTCGGTCTGAACACGTTCCGGTTCGGCATCGAATGGGCGCGCATCGAACCGGCCGAAGGTGAGTTCTCGCAAGCGACGCTCGACCACTACCGTCGCGTCCTGGAGGCTTGCCACGAGCATCGCGTCGTCCCGATCGTCACGTTTCACCACGTCACGCTGCCGAAATGGCTGCACGACCTGGGCGGTTTCGCCTCCGACCGCTTTCCATCGCTCTTCGAGCGCTATTGCGACCGCGCGGCGCAGGCGCTCGGGGACCTCATCGGGTATGCCTGCACGATCAACGAGCCGCAGGGGCTGGGCTCGAGCGGATACATGCTGGGCATCAACCCGCCAGGGCACACCGACGACCGGGACGGCGCCCAGCGCGCGGTCGATCACCTGCTCGAGGCACACCGCCTGGGGGCGGCGGCGATCCGTTCGCGAGCCCGGATCCCGGTGGGTGTGACCCTCGCCCTCCCCGACCTCCAGTACGAGGATGGCGCGGCGCCCGGGGACACATCGTTGGAGCTCGAGTCGCGCGTCAACGACTGGTTTTTCGAGCTGGCACGCAAGGATGACTTCATCGGGGTCCAGACCTACACGCGGTTTCGCATCGGGCCGGAAGGTCCGCGCAGCCCCGGCCACGATTGGAGCGACACGACACGCGAGATCACCGAGACCGAGCAGACGACGCAGATGGGATACGAGCCCTACCCGCCGGCGCTGGGCGCGGCGATCCGGCGTGCGTGGAAGAGCTGCGGCGGGATTCCGATCCTGGTCACCGAGAGTGGCATCGCCACCGCGATCGACGAGAAGCGGGTGGCCTACATGACGGCCGCCCTGCGCGAGGTGCAGGCCTGCCTTGCGGAAGGCATCGACGTGCGCGGCTATCTCTACTCGTCCCTCCTCGACAACTTCGAGTGGGCCTTCGGCTACGCGCCGACCTTCGGTCTGGTCGCGGTGGATCGCAGGACATTCGCCCGCCATCCCAAACCAAGCGCCGCCTGGCTCGGGGAGTACGCGAAGTCGGTGCGCAACCGCTAGCGCTTCCCCCGGGATGGACGTTCAGACTGCTCCGCGGCGGTCAGCTCACCCGGCCGCTTCACCACCGATCAGCTTGGCGCTGGGATCTCGTCCCGACGCTGTTGCCGGACCCGGCTGCGGATCGAACGGCGAGCCGCCTGGATCGAAGCCGGGCCGGCGATCGCCAAGACCGCCTTCGTCGGGCGGCTCGTCATCGCCAGGCCTCTGCTGCTTCTCCCAGCGGAGCTTGGAGGGAAATGTGTGGCGATACTCACGCGCCCGATCGGCCGCGATCTCGAAGTTCTCGCAGAACTTGTCATTGCCGGTCTCGATTCGCTTGCGGATGACGTCCTCACGCAACTCGTCCCAGTACATGTCGAGCGCCAGCGCGTCGAACAGCAGCTCCTCGGCGATATGACGGTGCAGGGCCAGCACGCCCAGCTCCTCGAAGAAATGGGCGAGCTGCACATAGTCGTCGTCTCCCAGGCGCTTGGTCAGCAGCCGTACGAACGCCGACGCGAGAGGTTCCGAATGAAGGATCCGCATGATCGTCATGAAGACCGGCACCTGCTCGGGAGTGGACCGGCCGAAGTCGATCCGTCCGGTCGTCCTCTCGGCCGCATGCCTCAGACCCCAATCAGTCATTCGGGTTCGACTCCACCTCACCCAGCATCATCACAAGAAGGAGGGCGGAGAGCAAGAGGGCAAGGACCCGAACTCCTCACTCACCGCGCGAACCCACCTTCACGGTTCGGTAGGCGACGCAGCAACGGCCGGGTGACGGTTCGCGCTCGGCTCGCAGTGAACCGGCCCCCAGGCTCTCGACCACACCCCGATGCATAGCGAGGTTGACCTCGCAGACGGTGTCGTTGTAATCGACGGCCAGTGCGTGGAACGGGCAATTGCGAAGGATGATCCTGTGACGCCCTTGGCGAACCGGCTCAAACCCGTGTTCGGCCAGCACGGCCAACGCTTCGGCGATCAACCGGCCCGCCGACGGCCGTGCGCCGCCTCGGCCGCGAGCGATGGCACCCAGCTCTCGCCCGTACCCCTGCGCAGCCACCTGTGCGCGCCGCGCACCGGGGGCGCGGCCGTCAGTCACCGCATCGGCGAGGAACCTGCCCATCAGGTCGTACCGGCGCTGGGGAAGGCTGACCTCGATCGGCTCGTGGCTGCGACGGTAAAACTTGGTCGGTCGCCCCGCGCCGGGGCCGCCCACGCCGGACGGACGCCGGTACTCGGTCCGCATGAGCCCGGCCTCGACCAGCTTGTCCAGGTGGAAGGCGGCGAGACCTCGCCTGATGCCGAGCGCTTCGGCGGCCTGATCGCGCGAGACGTCTCCCGGCTCCCGGGAGAGCGCGAACTCGTAGAGGGAGCGGCGCACGGGGTCCGCCAGAACGGCCACCGTCGCTATGTGGTGCGTCCGCCGGCGCTCGTGAGGCGAGCTCATCTGGCCTGTTTGGACTCTAACACGAGCTTCCGCGAGTTTTACACCGGCCTTGGAATTGTTCTCTAACACCTCCGGTTTTAGTTTTTAGAACGCAGGAGGCAGTCGATCATGAAGCGAACCGCACCCCGGATGCGCCCCGGCAAAAAGACCCGAAAGCCCGCGGATGTGCCCGACCTACAGACCCAGTTTGAGGACCTCCTGCACTGCGTGTGGGAAGCCGAGAAGAACTGGCGCTTCTTCGACCGAATCGACCGCGCCTGACCCCCGGTTGACGGGGCGGCCGGGCCCCCCGGCCTGTGGCGCGCGCGCGGTCTATCCAACCGATCGGATAGGGCGCAGAATTAAGGTCTTCACCTCCAAGTAATTCCCAGGGGCACGGTGACCAGGGGTGGGCAATCTTCGGCTGGCGATCGCCTCGCTTGCTGGCCTCCTTGCCCTGTTGAGCGTGCCTCCCCTGCGGCGAAGGGTGCCCGGGCTGCGCAGCTTCCCCGCGTGGCTGGAGCTGCTGCTCTGGTTCGCTTTCGTGGCGGCTTGCCTGGCGGCGCTGGCGAGCGTCAGCACCCCTCAGTCGACCAGCCTCACCCAGGCGGCGGTGCGAGCGATGCTCGCCATCGCCGGCCAGACCCTCGACTCCTGGCTCGAGCGGAGCACCGCCTGGCTGTCCGGACATGAGCCGTCCGTCCTTCTGCTCCTGCTGGCCGTTCTCGGCATCTGCTGGCTCGTCGCGACCGCGGGCGCCGCTTCAGCCCTGCGCCGTGCACTCCAGCCCAGGCCTCATCTCGGCGACTGGTGGCTCGTCCGATGGCGCCGGGAACCAGGGCCACGCATCCCCGCGCCTCCCGCCGCCGCTCCCGCCTCGTTCCCTCCGCATCCGCCCAGCGCTCCCACCCCGACGGGTGTTGTCGACACACGGGCGGCGGCGGCCTTCCTTGGGGTTTCTCAGTCCTCGGTGTACCGGTGGGCGAGCACCGGCCGGCTGCCCTGCGCGCGCACCCGTGAGGGATTGCGCTTCAATTCCGGCGAGCTGGAAGCGCTACGAGAGCGCCGCGCTCGCCGCCCCGGGGTGGTCCGCCAATCGGGGTCGGTGGCATGAGCGAGAGCATGCGGGCCATCGGCCGGCTGCTCAGGCCTTTGGACCGGAATGGAAATCCGCTGCGGGCCGGCATCTACCGGAAGCGCGGACCCTGGAACCCACCGCCCCTGGCCCACCTCTGGATCCTGCCGGCTGGAGCCAAGCTGGCCGTCCTGGCCATCCTGATCGGGGCCACCATGCTGGGCACGTCGCCGGCCTATCTCAGCTACGTCGACCGTCTGCCGGACGTGCGACTGATGGCGGCGCAGGCGGGCGCCGAGGACACGCTCATCTACGCCTCCGATGGGACGACTCTCCTCGCCGACCTCCATCCCGCGGGCTACCAGCACTACTCCGAGCCGCTGCCGGCGATGGGGAGGTACCTGCCCATGGCCGCAGTCGCCATCGAGGACCACAACTTCTTCTCCGAGCCAGGGGTCGATCCCGGGGCGATGCTGCGTGCGGCCTGGGTCGACTGGCACGCCGGCGGACCCGTGGAGGGCGCCTCGACCATCACCCAGCAGTTGATCAAGTTGAAACTGGTCGGCAGCCGGCCGACGCTGAGCCGCAAGCTCAGCGAGGTCCTGCTGGCCATGGAGGCGGAGCGCGCCTACCCCAAGCAGGAGATCCTGGAGATGTACCTGAACACGGTTTTCTTCGGCAACGACGCCTACGGCAGCGCCGCCGCCGCCAGGACCTACTTCCACACCGAGACGGCCCGCCTCGACCTGGCTCAGGCGGCGATGCTTGCCGGTTTTCTCCGCGACCCCACCTACAGCAACCCGTTCGCCGACTGGAAGGCGGCCAGGGCTCGCCAGCGGCAGGTGCTGGACGCCATGGTGCGAGCACGGATGGTCGCGCCCGCGGAGGCGGCCGCCGCCTGGGTCGAGGACATCAGCCCGCCCAAGCACATGTTCGGACCCGAGAACCGGATCCTGGCCCCCGGCTTCGTCAGCTACGTGACCGGCCAGCTGGTGTCCCGCTATGGCGTAAGCACCACCTTTGGGGGCGGCCTTCGGGTCGTCACCACCCTGGACTGGCGCCTGCAGCAACTGGCCCAGAAGGCGATCGCCGACGAGGTCACCGCCCGAAGCCGTTGGCACGTCAGCCAGGGAGCGCTGGTGGCCATCGATCCCCGGACCGGAGCCCTCGAGGCCATGGTCGGGTCGGCGGATCCTGACGCCAACGGGGGCCGGTACAACATGGCCGTCTGGCCACCTCGCAACCCCGGCTCCTCGATGAAGATCTTCACCTACACCGCGGCGCTTGCCAGCCGCAAGTTCACCATGGTGACGCGCATTGCCGACAGCCCCATCTACATCCGCCCGCCGGGCGCGACTGAGACCTATGCCCCACGCGACTACGACGGCCGGTGGCACGGCATCTGCCGGCTGGAGCAGTGCCTCGGCAACTCGCTCAACGTGCCGGCGGTCAAAGTCGAGCTGGGGATCGGCGTGGCGGCAGTCGTCCAGGAGGCCCGCGTGATGGGAGCGCCACCCTGGACCGGCCGCCTGGACGAGCAGGGGGCCATGACCTATACCGCCAACGACCCCCTGTCCTCCTACGGGCCCTCGCTGACGCTGGGCGGCTACGGTGAGACGCCGCTGCAGATGGCGACCGGGGCCTCCGTGCTGGCTGCCCAGGGCATTCTGCATCCGCCCTTCGCGGTGTGGTCGATCAGCACGGCGCAAGGCTCGCGGGTGTTCCATGCCGATCCCGCCGCCGCCGCCGTCCAGGTCGTGGATCCCCGGGTCGCCTTCATCATGGGCCAGATCCTGTCCGACGGCGACAACCGGGCCATGATCTTCGGACCCTCCACCCCCCTCAGCCTGCCCGGCCGCCGGGTGGCCGCCAAGACGGGGACGGCGGAGGACTTCGCCGACGCCTGGACGATCGGCTACACGCCGTCCATGGTGGCCGCCGTCTGGATGGGCAATCCCGACTGGCGGCAGAAGATGGCGTTCGGCCTGGATGGAGTCTTCACCGCCGCGCCCGCCTGGCACAACTTCATGCAGGCGGCGCTGGACACGCTCGGCGTCGGCGACCAATGGTTTGCGGAGCCGCCGGGCCTCACGCACGCTGGGGTGGGCGGGAAACAGGCGTACTTCCTGCCGGGGACCTCTCCGGACACGTCTGGACCGGGCTTGCCGATCGGTGCGACATCGTCCCCGGACTAGCCCGGGCTCGGTATTTCGAGCGCCGGGGGAGACCGTTTCTAGTCGAACGCCGACGTTTTCAGAACCACCGGAGCGAGGCGTGATCGAGGCAGCGTCAGCTCATCAGCCGTCTCGACTCGCAGCCCGCAGTCGGCGATCAGGTCGAGGTCGGCGCTGGCGGCCTGGCCCTTGGTGGTGAGGTAGTCACCGGCGAAGATCGAGTTGGCCAGCTGCAGGCCGAGCGGCTGCAGGCTGCGCAGATGCACCTCTCGGCCGCCGGCGATCCTGACCTCGACGTCGGGGAACAGCAGGCGATAGAGGGCGAGGATGCGCAGGCAACGGAGCGGAGTCAACTCGCAGTCCCCGGCCAGAGGCGTCCCCTCGATCGGAATCAGGAAGTTGATGGGCACGGAGTCGGGTTCCAGCTCACGAAGGGCGAACCCGACGTCGACGATGTCCTCGTCGGCCTCCCCCATCCCGAAGAGCGCACCCGAGCAGGGCGAAAGCCCGGACGCCTTGGCCCGGCTCACCGTTTGCCGGCGATCGGCGAAGTCGTGGGTGGAACAGATCTTTCCGTAATGGTCCTGGCTGGTGTTGAGGTTGTGGTTGTAGGCGTAGACCCCAGCCTCCTTGAGCTGCTCCGCCTGGCCGTCGGCAAGCAAGCCCAGGCAAGCGCAGATCTCGAGGTCTGGGTGCGCCCCTTTCACCGCCCGCACGGCGGCGAGGAAGCGGCGCAGCTCGGATTGGCTCGGGCCCCTGCCGCTGGCGACCATGCAGAAGCGCTTGGCCCCGGTGCCGACGGCGATTGTCGCCGCCTGCACCGCCGCCGCGGGAGGCAGCATGGAGTAACGCGGGATGGGTGCCGTGGAGAGCTTCGACTGCGAACAGTACTGGCAGTCCTCGGGGCAAAGCCCGCTCTTGATGTTGAGCAGGAAGTTGAGCTTGACCCGATCCTGGAAAAAGTGTCTGCGAACGCGGGCCACCTCGGCGACCAGTGACAGCGTCTGCGAATCGCTGACCCGCAGCACGGCCAGCGCTTCTTCACGATCAGGTGGCAAGCCCTCGAGAGCACGATCCACGAGGTCGCGCACCGAAGCACGATCCATTACCGGATCGGACAGCGGTTCAGGCCGCGCGCTCGACTGAGCTCAGCACGTCCCAGAGCCCGTCCAGGATCTCGTCCGCCGTCCGCTGGGCCAGCGGATGCTGGTCGGGCGGAAGAGCCCCTATCACCTGCTCCAGCTCGGCCGAATGAACCAGGTCGCGAGTGGCGTGAACGTCGAAGTACTCCCCGCCGCTCACCCTGTCGATACCGAAGTGGGCCTTCAGACCGCGCAGCTTCTCGGCACTGACCTCAGGCGTTTGCACCTCGATCGCCCAGGCAGCCGCGACACCCGCGGGCAGCCCGCTCAGCTCCCCTCCGCGACGAAGCAGTTCGCGCGTGGCGGAGTTGGGAGCCGCCGCCAGTTCGCCATCGGGCACTCCCAGCGCATCGGCGAACCTGCGCCACAACGCGATGTGGCCGTCCTCCTCGCGGGCGTGCCGTTCCAGCTGGGCGGCGTGCGCGGGGTTGTGCCGCGAGGCTTCACGCAGCCACGCCGGGAGCGCGGCGACGACATGCCCGTACTGGCAGGCATAGTCCCGAAGCTCGTCGATGGTCAGCTCGCCCGCGGTCCAGCGGCGGTAGAAGCTGTGCTGCAGTAGATCGCGCCGGGTTGTCAACTCGATCGTGCGCAAATGCGCTCACCTCCATGAAGGGCCGACCAGCTCGCCCGGAGAATGTAGCCGATTGCGGCCCTCGGACACCGCGGCCAATGCCGGCCAGGCCGGCACCGCCGATCAGCCGCCCCGCCTCGGTTCCTCGCCCAGGGCAGAATGGTTGGCCATGGCAACCGCAGACCTGATCTCGCGACACTCCCAAGAGTGGCGGTCGGCGGTCGACCATCCATTTCTGGCCGGAGTCCGAGACGGCACCCTCCCGGCGCGCGCTTTCGACCGCTGGCTGGCGCAGGACTACCTGTTCGTCACCGACCTCCTCGGTTTTCAAGCCGGCCTGCTCGCCCTCGCTCCCCGGCCGGCGCAACGCGTCCTGGCTGGGGGCCTGGTGGCGCTGGAGTCCGAGCTCACCTGGTTCGAGGCGAGCGCAGCGGAACGCGGGCTGCGACTCGGCGGCGAGCGCCATTCGAGCACCGAGGCCTATCGCGTGGCGCTGGACCAGCTGCTGGCGGAGGGGCCGGCCCCGGCCGTCACCGCCCTTTGGGCGATGGAACGCGTGTACCTGGAGGCCTGGCGGGGCGCCGCTCCCGGGGCGCCGCGGTACCGCGCCTTCGTCGAGCATTGGACCGTGCCCGAGTTCGCCGCCTACGTGCTCGACCTTGAGGGCGCCGCCACGGACGGGCCCCTTTCGGAGGCGGCCTTCCTCCAGATCTGCCGGCTGGAACTGGACTTCTGGGACATGGCCTGGGGCGCCGCTTGACGGATCGGTTCAGCTCTCACCTCCGCGAACTCGCCGACGGCCTCTGGCGCGCCCAGCTCGAGCACCCATTCGTCCGCGGCATCGCCGATGGCAGCCTCGACCTGGACAAGTTCCGGCACTGGATCCGGCAGGACTACCGGTTCCTGATCGACTACTGCCGGCTTCTGGCGCTGGCCGCGGCGCGCTCACCCGACCTCGACACGCTGGCTCGCTTCGCCGACCTTCTGCAGTCGACCGCTCGGACCGAGATGGAGCTGCACCGGGCGGTCGCGGCCGGCTTCAGGATCAGCGCTGAGGAGTTGGAAGCCGAGCCGGCGGCGCCGGTGACGCAGGCTTATACCGACTTCCTGATCCGGGCCGCCACCACCCGGGACTTCGCGGAGCTCGCCGCCGCCCTCCTGCCGTGCATGTGGGGTTTTTCGTGGCTGGGACGCGAGTTGGGCGCAAAAGACCGCCCGCCAGATCCCCGCCTTGCCGCCTGGATCGACTCCTATGCCAGCCCGGAATTCGGCGCCCAGGCGGATTGGTGCCGCGAACTGGTCGACCGCTTGGGAGCGGAGGCCTCAGGAGCCGGCCGGCACCGGATGGAGGCCGCCTTCATCGCCTCGAGCCGGCACGAATTGGCCTTTTGGGAGATGTGCTGGACCCACCAGGGGGCGCCCTCGCTGTGACCGACACCGGCCGGGCGCGGGCCCAGCGTGGCGGCGGCCGGAGCTGGGTCGAAAGGGACGCGGCGGTGGTGTGGCATGGCTTCACCCAGATGTCCTGCTTCGCCGACAACGCGCCCGTCATCGTGGACCGAGCCGAGGGGCACTACCTGGTGGACGTCGAGGGCCGGCGCTACCTCGACGGCATCTCCTCGCTCTGGGTCAACACCCTGGGCCACCGGGTGCCTGAGCTGGACCAGGCGCTGATCGACCAGCTGGCCAAGGTCGCCCACTCGACCATGCTGGGCAATGGCAACCGGGCCGTGGTCGAGCTGGCCGAAGCCCTGGCCGCGGTGGTGCCGGTCAGCCGGCCGCACTTCCTTTTCGCCTCCGACGGCGCCGCCGCCGTCGAGCAGGCGCTGAAGATCGCGTTCCAGTATTGGGCCAACCGGGGCCGCTCGCGAACCGCTTACCTGGCGCTGGGCGGCGCCTACCACGGCGACACGGTGGGCTCCCTGTCCCTGGGTGACGGCGGCTTCGGCACCTCGGTCTTCGACCCGCTCCGCTTCCCGGTGCTGAGGGCTCCCGGCCCCGGCTCGAAAGACTGGGTGGGCGGCGCGCTGCGACGCCTCGAAGCCCATGCGGATGAGCTGGCGGCGGTGGTGGTCGAGCCCCTGGTCCAGGGCGCCGCCGGGATGCTGATGGGCGAACCGGCGGACTTCCAGGTGTTCGGCGAGCGCTGCCAGCAGCTGGGAGTTCTGCTCGTGTGCGACGAGGTCGCGACCGGCTTCGGCCGGACCGGCGAGCTCTTCGCGTCCTCCCTATGCAGGCTGACACCGGACCTGCTTTGCCTGGGCAAGGGCCTCACCGGAGGTTACCTGCCGATGTCGGCGACGGTCGCCGCCGGCCACGTCTTCGACGCCTTCAGCGGCCCTGACCTGAGTGAGAAGACCTTCTACCACGGCCACTCCTACAGCGGCAACGCGCTGGCGGCTGCGGTCGCTCTCCGGCACCTGCAGCTGCTCGACGCCCGAGACGTCCTCGCCAACGTCCGGGCCAGATCCGAGCAGCTGGGCCGGCTCCTCGAGAGCCGGATCACGCCGCTGGCGGTCGTCAGCGAGGTGCGGTTGCGCGGCCTGATGGGAGGCGTGGAGCTGAAGCCGGCTCCCGGGCGACGGCTGGGGCGGAAGGTCTGCGCCGCCGCGGTCGGCCGCGGGGTGCTGCTCCGCCCTCTGGGCGACGTGATCGTGCTCATGCCCCCGCTCACCATCACCGAGGACGAGGTGCGGGTCCTGGTCGAAGCGCTCGAGGCGGCCATCACCGAGGCGGCCGAACTCTGAGCTGGCTGGAATGGGCGGAGGAGGAGCGCGCCGCCATCCAAGCGCTCGACCGGTGGCGGGAGGTCCGGGATTTCGACGCCCAGGGCCCGGTCGGGAGGCTGGCCGGCGGGCGCCACGTCGTGTCTTTCGCCTCCAACGATTACCTCGGGCTCAGCCTGCATCCCGCCGTTCTGGCCGCGGCCCACGAGGCACTCGAGCGCTGGGGCTGCGGCGCCGGCTCGGCCCGGCTGGTCGTCGGCTCGCGCCCGGTCCACTCCCAGCTCGAGCGCGAGCTCGCCGCCTGGAAGGGTTGCGAGGCCGCTCTCATCTTCCCGACCGGCTATGCGACCAACCTCGGCGTGCTCACCGCCCTTGCCGGGCCCGGTGTCCGCATCTGCAGCGATGCCCTCAACCATGCTTCGATCGTTGACGGCTGCCGCCTGAGCAGGGCCGAGGTTCAGGTCTTCCGGCACCTCGACCTTGATGACCTCGAGTCGCGGATGGGGCCGGGGCCGCGGACCATCGTGGTCACCGAAGCCGTCTTCTCCATGGATGGCGACGTCGCTCCCATCGCCGAGCTGGCGCGACTCTGCCGCCGCGCCGGCGCCCTCCTGGTCATCGACGAGGCGCACCAGGTGATCGGCGACGCGCCGGACCTCGACGGTGGGCTGGTTCTGCGTGTGGGCACGCTCTCCAAGACCCTTGGCTCCCTCGGCGGCTTCGTCGCCGGCCCGGCGTCGCTGATCCAGCTCCTGGTCAACCGCGCCCGGCCGTTCATCTTCACCACCGCCCCGCCCCCCGCCGCCGCCGCGGCCGCGCTGGCCGCGCTGCGCATCGTCCGCTCCCCGGAGGGTGAGTCGCTGCGGCGGCGTCTGCGGACGTTGGTCGAGCGGGTGAAGCCCGGTCACCCCTCGCCGATCGTGTCTTTCGTGATGGGCGAGGAATCAGCAGCTCTGAAGGCCTCTCGACTTCTCCTGGAGCTCGGCTTCCTGGTGCCGGCGATCCGGCCGCCGACCGTGCCCGCCGCCACCTCGAGGCTTCGCCTGAGCCTCAGTGCCGCTCACACCGACGATCAGCTGGATCGACTCCTGCCGGCGCTCGGCCAACTGAGAACGCTGCGTGTCCCGGCCTGAACTACTCCTGCTGGTCACCGGATGCGGGACCGGCGTCGGCAAGACCTGGGTCGGGGCGGGGCTGTTGGAGGCGGTGCGGCTGCGCGGCCTGAGCGTCGCCGCGCGCAAGCCGGTCCAGTCGTATGCCGAGGGCGATGCGGAGACCGACGCCGACCTGCTGGCCAGGGCGACAGGTCTCAAAGCTGAGGAGGTTTGCCCGCGCCATCGCGGGTACCCGGTGCCGCTGGCGCCGCCGATCGCGGCCCATCTCCTCGGACGCCCGGCCTACACGATCGGCGAGCTCGTCGCCGAACTGGACTGGGGACCGGCTCAGGTGGGTCTGATCGAGGGCGCCGGCGGCGTGCGCTCGCCGCTGGCCGCGGACGGCGACACGGCCTCGCTGGCCCAAGCGATCCGGCCCGACAGGGTGATCCTTGTGGCAGACGCCGGCCTGGGCGCCATCCACGCGGTTCGCTCGAGCCTGGACGGGCTAAGTGGCCTGGCGGTCACGGTCTTCCTCAACCGCTTCGAGGCGACCGACGAAGTCCACGCGACCAACCGCTCGTGGCTGGCGAATCAAGACGGCCTTGAAGTTGCCACCCGAGTCACGGATCTGACGGAGCTGGTGCTGGCCGCGGCCGGCGGGACCGCTACGGGTGGAGAGCTCGGAACCCGCCCAGCACCTCATCGGCGGTGACCACGTCGCCGTACTTGGTGTCGATATCGAAGAGAGCAGCCCGCGCAGACATCGGGGACAGGTCGGCCACGCAGTCGCGCGGCACCATCACCCGAAAGCCGTGGGAGAGGCCGTCGACCACGGTCGCGCGCACGCAATCGCTGGTGTTCGTCCCGGTGACGACGATGGTGTCGACGCCTGCCGCGCGCAGCTCATCGGCGAGGGTGTTGCCGAAGAACGCGGAGGGGACGCGCTTTAAAAGCACCTTCTCCGAAGGCAGGGGTTCGATCAGCGGGTCGATCTCGCACGCTTCGGTACCCTCCTGTATCTGGAGGAGCGTGGGCGCCTTGATCCCCCAGACGCCGGCGTCGGGCTTGGCGGCGTCCCAGCCCACGTGGGTGAAGATCACGGGCAATCCGAGCTCACGCGCGGCGTCGAGGAGGCGACGCGTGTTCTCGACGGGTTCGAGTGAGGCGGCGCGCCAGCTCCGCGTGTAGGCCTTCTGGAAGTCGACGATGATGAGGGCGGCCGCCCGCCCGAAGCCGAGACGAGCGCCCACGCCGCGCTCTCGATACTTGCGGTGCGCCTCCGCGAACTCCGTCGATTCCCAGTCCATAAGGCGACTTCCTCCTCTATCTACTCACCGCTCGGTTGGGCCGCACCGAGGCCACGCGCCGGCTCAGGCTCCTTGGCCCGCCGGCTCGCGGCTTCGCCGTCGAGTCGAATCACCACGCCGAAGAACTCCTCCGCCTGCTTCACGGTGTAGTACCCGTCGAGCACGTCTCGCCGCACCGCGTCAGGGTCGCGCTGTCGGGGGTCGCCGTAACCGGCGCCGCTGGGCACCTCCACGGTGATCGTGTCCCCCGCAAGGAAGGGCAGGCCGGAGAACTTGGCATGAAGGTCCTCGCGGTCGGGCCGACCCTCATTCTTCACCAGCGCCCCCGACCACCCGTCGTGGCCGCCAAAGACTCCGCGCGGCCGGTCCAGCCTGCTGTCGCCGTTGGCGCCGACGGTTGCATCGGCCAGGAATCGCCACCGCCGAATGCTGCCCAGGCCACCTCGCCAGCGGCCGGGAGCCGGCGGATGGTCGCGAAGCTCGTAACGCTCGCACCGAATCGGCAGGCGCATCTCTATCTCCTCGATCGGGTTGTTGCGCGTGTTGGCCATCAGGTTGTCGATGGAGTCAAGTCCATCCTTCCCATGACGCGCTCCATAGGAGCCCTCGCCGATCTCCATGTAGAGCCAATATTGGTCGGCTTCGCCGTCGAACCCGGCGTACGCGACCCCCTGAACAGAAGCCGAGTTCCCGGCCGTTATCTGCCGGGGGAGGACTTCGGAGAGGGCCAGGTTGATCTGGTCGGGGATTCGGTTGATCAGCGGGAAGCGACCGGAGCAGGCTCGCGGGAAGCGCGGGTTGTAGATGGTCCCGAGGGGTGCGGTCACGTGGACCGGACGGAAGATGCCGTCGTTCTGGGGGATGAAATCGTCGCTCAGCGCCTCGTCGAGGAGCAGCGTCCTGACGGCGAAGTTGGCCGTCGGCAGCACGCTGCCCTCGAAGGGACAATTGACAGCGGTTGCGGCCTCGGGAGCGCTGCCCGTCAGGTCGACGGTCAGCTCTGACCCTTGGATCGTCACCGTGGTCCCGATCGCCAGCGGCTGGCCGCGATTCCGGCCGTCATCGTCCAGGTATCCGGTCGGCGCGGCATACACGCCATCGGGAATCTCCGCTATCGCCGCCCGCAGGCGCTGCTCAGACCGCTCCATCCATGTCTCGATCCCACTCATCACGACGTCATGGCCGTAATGCCCCAGCAGCTCCGCGAATCGCCGCTCACCCAACCGGCAGCAGGAGATCATCGCCTCCAGGTCTCCGGCATTCATGTCCGGCGTCCGGACGTTACCGACGATGTGCTCGAAAAGCTCCTGGTTGCGGACTCCGGCGGCCTCCAACCGCACCGCATCCAGCAGCTTGCCCTCGGCGAACACATCAAACGCTTCGATGCTGATTCCCGGCGTGGCGCCGCCGACATCCAGCAGGTGGCCCGTGCAACCCGCGAAGCCGATATGGCAGCCCTCCCAAAACATGGGTATCAGGACGCCGTAATCCGGCGAATGGGAGGCGCCGTAATAGGGATGGTTGTGCAGGATCACGTCACCCGGCTGGTACTGCCCTCTGAGCTTGCGGTTGACCCCGCGGATGTAGGCGGGCAGGCTGCCGATGTGCATCGGGGTGGAATCGCTTTCGCAGAACTCGCGCCCTTCGGGATCGAACAGGCCCGCCCCGAGGTCCTCGGACTCACGAATCACACTCGAGTAGGCCATGCGATAGAGGACCTGTGCCATCTCCCTGGCGATCGAGACCAGCGCGCCCCCCATGACTCGCAGGGTGATCGGATCAACGGCCACAGGAGTCCAGCCGCGGTCGACGTAAGGGCCGGGCGAGGTGCTGTGCGGCATGTCTGCCGAGTATTCGGTCACTGGTCACCAACCTGTGTCAGCACGAGGCTGCCTGAATGATCGACTGCCGCCTCGAAGTCAGGCTCGATGACGATCGTGGTGTCCATCTGCTCGACGATCGCCGGCCCGTCCAGACGAGCCCCCGGCCGTAGGGTGCCCCGCTCGTACACCGGCACCCGGACGGGCTGGGCGTCGGGGCCGAAGTGAGCGATGGTCTCAGCGATCGCCTGAGGTCGCGGGCCACCATCCGGGGCCACAGCCAGCAGGTCACGCATCTGCAGCGGCGCCATCTTGCCGACGCCGACCACCCTGATGTTCACGATCTGCACATCAGAGTCACTGAACCGGCGTTGATAGGCGCGCTGATGAGCTTCATGGAAGTTGTCGACCAGGCGACCCAGCCAGGTCGAGTCGAAGGGTCCTGGCTCCGCCGGGACCCGCAGCTCATAGCCCTGGCCCGCATACCTGCAGTCCGCGTACAGCTCGAAAGCGGTATCACCCTCGCCGAGCCCGTCCGCGGCGAGCCGCAGTCGAGCCTGCTCCAGGAGGCGTTGGAAGCTCGCCGTCAAGCGGTCGAGGTCGAGGGCTGAGGCGAGCTCCCAGAACGTCGAAGCGAACTCGTAGCGGAGATCGGTGCTCAAAAGCCCGAATGCGGAGGCGATGCCCGGGTGAGTCGGGATCAGAACCCGGTCGATCCCGATGATTCTCCCCACGCTGCAGGCGAATGCCGGGCCGGCGCCGCCCTGGGCGACCAGGGCCAGCTCACGCGGATCGTGGCCCTTGCGGACGCTCAGCTGAGCGATCGCGTTGGCCATGTTGTGAGCGCAGACCGCGTGGATGCCGAGTGCCGCCGCCACCACGTCGAGGCCGAGCGGTGCGGCGACGCGTTCAGCGACTCCGGCTCGAGCGGCGCCGGCATCGAGCTTCAGCCTGCCTCCCAAGAGGCCGATCGGCCGCAGCCAGCCCAGCGTCACGAGCGCATCCGTCACGGTCGGTTCGGTCCCCCCTCGTCCATAACAGATCGGGCCCGGGTGGGCGCCGGCCGAGCGAGGACCGACGTCGAGGATGCCTTGTGGGTTGACCGATGCGATGCTGCCGCCGCCGGCACCGACGGTTTCTACGTCGAGCATCGGCACCATCACGTCGTAGCCACCGATCTTGGTGTCCAGCAGGTGCTTCATCCTCAGCCGCCCGTCGGGCGACACGCCGATATCGGAGGACGTGCCGCCGACGTCGAGGGTGATCACACCCCGGGCGCCGGCCGACCGGCCGACCTCGATTCCCGCCATGAGACCGGCCGCGGGCCCGGACATGAGGAGCACGACCGGGGAATCCGCCGCCGCCGGAGCGGTGATCACACCGCCCGCCGACGTCATCAGGCGGACACCGCCGGCGATCCCGATGGCGGCGACGCTATCGCCCAGCTCGCGGACGTAGCGAGCCGTCTTCGGGCCGATGTAGGCGTTCACGGCGGTCGTGCTGAACCGCTCGTACTCCCGATAGACGGGGACCACCTCGTGGCTGACCGACAGGAAGGCGCCGGGGAACTCCGCCTTGATCAGGTCGCTGATGGCCGTTTCGTGCCTCGGGTTGAGGAAGCTGAACAGCAGGCAGACCGCGATGCTCTCCACCCCGGCATCCTTCAACTTCCGTACGGCGGCTCTGGCCCCGGCGATGTCGAGGGGCTCGAGGACCTCGCCCTTGGGCCCGGTGACGCGTTCTCGAACGGTCAGCCGGTGGCGTCGTTCGACGAGCGGGTACTTCTGCCAGGGGACGTCCTGGTAGCTGGAGAAGTTGAGCGGCCGCTTCTTCCTGGCGATGTGCAGCAGGTCGCGGAAGCCCTCGGTCGTGATCAGGCCCACCTTGGCGCCTGAGCGCTGGACGATGATGTTGGTCGCCACGGTGGTTCCGTGGACGACGACGTCGACTTCGCGAGGCTCGATCCCCGCCCGCTCGCACAGCTCGACGATGCCTTGCACGGTCCCCATGGCAGGGTTCTCGGTGGTCGTCGAGACCTTGTGGACCACGCGGTGCCCGCTGTGGTCGTCCCAGTAGACGAGGTCGGTGAAGGTACCGCCCACGTCCACGCCAATCCTCTTCATGCTTTCGTGCTCGCCCGAATCGACCTTTACTTCCGGGCCGATTCCAGCCGGGCCACCAGCTCGTCGGCGCGCCCGACTATCTCGTCGGGAGCCAGCACACGGCAGTCGTATCCGAGCACGCCCTTCATCGCCTCGTAGGCGACGTCTGTGAACCGGACTGCGCCGCCAGCCTCGATGCGCTCGATGCCGTCGCCCGCCTGAGCCTTGGCGATCAGCGCATCGGCTTCAGCCTCGGACATCTGGGGCGGCAGCACAACCTCCGCGCCTTTGCGTCCCAGCCGGGTGTCGAAGCCGGCGCCGCGGCCGGCCGGGGAGGAGACGTGGGAAAGGGAGCGATCGTCGCGGAGAATCCGGAGCACGTTCTTGGCCGCCGAGGTGGCCGCGAAAAGCGGGCGCTTGTGGGGGTAATGGCCCTTCACCTCCGCCCAGAAGTCCCGGGTATCGAGGTCGGCGGTCACATCCACCTGGTGGGCATGGATCCGGAAGCGAAACGGCCGCTCGACCCGGCGCTCATGATCATCCTCCTGGGAAACCAGGGACCAGGCGTGAAAGTGGTGCGCGACGAGAGCGACCGTCACGTCCTTGGTGGGCAGGCACAGCCGCCGTGCCGCCACAAGACGCATCACAGTCGCGATGTTTTCCGAGTTCCCAGCGCCACATGCGGGAGCCATGCCCATGGCTCCCAGCACCGCGTTCACGACGTCCGGATAGGAGATCTGAACCACCGGCGTCGTCAGGCCGGCCAGCTTGCGGGCACGCATCAGCCGAAATGGCAGAACGAGGAAGAGGGGGAGCCAGGGACCCATCCGGACCTCGGTGTTGACGCGCTGCCACATCGCCGGCGACAGGATCTGCGAGAAGCTGTACCAGGAGCGGGGAATGGCCGCCTGCACGATGACGTCCGGCTGCGCGTCGACAAGCGTCTGAGCCAGCTGCTCCTCGTCGCTCATGTCGACGACACCGACGCCCATCTGCAGGCTCTGCGCGCGCAGTTTCTCAGCGATCATGGCGGCGTCGGTGGCCTCGATCTCGAGCGGCCCGGACTTGACGTCGAACGCGTCAAGCCGGGTCACGTCCGGAGCCGCCGCCAATGTGCGCAGCACCCCCGAACCCACCTGCCCCGCGGCTCCGAACACAGCGATTGATCCCATTTGACCCCTCTTGCAATAAAAAGAACTTCGCAGCCCGGCCCGAGCCGCCGCGCGGTCACACCGTCATTCTAGCGGCTCAAGGGCGATTTGTCTACCGAGCGCTCGGTCGGTTCCTAGCCCGCGGCCGCGGCCGCCTCGATCTCATGGGGCAGCCAGAACCAGCGAAGGCGCTCGAACTCCGGGCCCACGTTCGTGACCGGGACCGGACTCGACTCCGTATGCGCCCGCCCCAGGATCCGGCGTGCCTCCTCGAGGTAGCCGGCCGCTTCGATCTCGAGGTCGCCGGAACGGGTGGACGGCCTGCCGCCGGCGTAATCGAGGTGACGCAGCAGACCCGGCGCCTGGGTCCGACCCTGCCGGTGAGTCCACTGCCCTGTCAGGGGATCGAAGGCGTAATCCGGAAGTAGCCGCCAGCCCTGGTCAGCCACCATTTCGACCGCCTGAAGGATGAAATCGAACTCCCATTCAGGGATGAAATAGTTGAAGTTGACGCGGGCCCATCCCGGCTTGATGCCTTCGTAGCCCTCCAGCACCAGGCACCCGAATGCTTGCGAGGCCGCCAGGTCGATGCCCAGCAGCCGATGCCCGTAGGGCCCGGCGCACGAGCATCCACCTCGGGCCTGGATGCCGAAGAGATCGTTCAGCACGGCGATCACGAAGTTGTGGTGGAGCCGGCGTTGACCGCGACTGACGACGAAGGAGATGATCGAGAGCCGATCGACGTCGAGGTCGCCCAGGACCTGGAGACGGGGGTTTTTCCGCCAACGGTCGAGTGCGCGGCGAGCCAAGCCCCCCTCCAGCGCACGGATGCGCTCGGGCCCGACCTGCTGTTTGACGAGGAAGGCGAGACCGGCACGAATCGACTCGACGATCGCCGGCGTGCCTCCCTCCTCGCGATGCTCCGGATCCTCCGAGTAGCGGTGTGCGACCGGGCTGACGAAGGTGACGGTGCCACCGCCGGGGACGGTCGGCACCGCGTTCCGCAGCAGGTCCTTGCGAACGACGAGCACGCCCGGCGATCCCGGCCCACCGATCAGCTTGTGTGGCGAAAGAAAGACGGCATCCATGTAGTCCAGGGGAGCCTCAGCCGCGGCCGCCATGCGGATCGGGACATAAGGAGCGGCGGCGGCGAAGTCCCAGAACGCACGGGCCCCGTGTCGATGGAGAAGCTTGGAGACCGCACTCGTGTCGCTCAGGATGCCGGTCACGTTGGAGGCGGCGGAGAAGCTGCCGATCCGCAATCGACGATCACGGTACCCGGCCAGCGCCTCCTCCAAGGCGGCCACGCTGATCTGTCCATGGGCGTCCTCGGGGATGATGACCACGTCGGCTATCGATTCGCGCCACGGAAGCTCATTGGAGTGATGTTCGTAGGGCCCGATGAAGATGACGGGCCGTTCGGCTTCCGGTATCCGCTCTCTCAACCCGTACTTTTCGTCGAGGCCCGCCGGCAGGCGCAGCTCGAGAAGCTGAGCGAGCTTGTCGATCGCCGCCGTCGAGCCCGAGCCGCAGAAGATCACGGCGTATTCGTCGTCGGCGCCGACCGCTTCGCGGATCAGCTGCCGAGCCTCCTCTCGGTAGTGCGTCGTCTGCAGCCCGGTGGCGGATGCTTCCGTGTGAGTGTTCGCGTAGAGCGGCAACACGCGGTCCCGAATGAACTCCTCGATGAACGACAGGGACCGGCCGGATGCCGTGTAGTCGGCATATGTGATCAGCCGCTCCCCGTACGGACCCCTCAGCGTTGCGTCTCGGCCGATGACGCTGCGGCGGACCGTCTCGACCAGGTCGCGCACCGCAACGCCGGCGCTGCGGGCGGGCCGCGACCGGCGGGGAGGGCGCGCCTGCCGCATTCCCCCGATGCGGTTCCCCGCCCTCGGGTCTGGTTCGGTCACACGTTAAACAGTACCAGCGAGCAAGAGGCATTGTCTACCGAGCGGTCGGTCGGCTAGAATGCAAGCGGGTCCGCGGCCGGAGCTCACCGCCGGCCGCACCCTGATTGGAGACCAGCCATGAACACTGATGAGTACGCCCGATTCCGCGACCAGGCGTTCCGCGCGATGTGGGAGCTGGCCGCTCTCGAAAAGCGAATCGAGGACGAAGAGCAGGTCCCCTACGAGCTCGTGATGCCGGCTCTGAGGCGGATGGGAGCGTTCGGGATGCTCGTACCCGAGGCATACGGCGGAGCCGGCCTGACGATCTCCCAATACCTGCCGATCCTCACCGAGCTGGCCAAGGTCCATGGCGCCATTCGCGTCATCGTGCACGTCCATAACTCGTTTGCCCATGCGCTGTTCGAGCTCGGCACCGACCGGCAACGTCAAGCGATGCTGCCCGGCGTCGCGACCGGGGAACTCTCCATCGCCTTTGCTCTGACCGAACCCGACCACGGCACGGGGATGGACACCGGGACGGTGGCACGAACCGACGGCACGGACTTCTTGGTCACCGGCCGGAAGTGGCTGATCACGAACTCCGACTTCGCGAGTCACTTCATCGTCTTCGCCCAGACGCCCGACGAGGGGAAGGGATCATTGAGCGCGATCCTGGTGGAGCGGGGGACGCGCGGGTTCACCATCGAGCCCGTGCCCGAGACGATGGGCTGCAAGGGCGGGCAGCACGGCCTCCTGACGTTCGCAAATGCCCGGGTCCCGCGAGAGAATCTTCTTGGCGGCGCTGCCGGCCAGGGGCCGGAGCAGCTGGAGCGAGCCCTCGAGATCTCCCGCGTTTTCATCGCCGCCAGCTCGCTCGGCACGGCCGAGTACGCGCTGGAGCTGGCCCTCCGTCATGCGCAGACGCGGGTGACGTTCGGCCGGCCGATCGCGGAGAGGCAGGCCGTCCAGCGCTACCTGGCGGAGATGGCCACCGACGTGCACGCGCTGCGTCACATGCTCGCTGACGCGGCCTCAGCCTGGGACGCCGGCAAACGGATCCCGGCTCAATCCGCGATGTGCAAGCTGTTCGGGCTGGAGGCGGTCGGCCGTGTGACGGATCGCGCTCTGCTCGTGGCCGGCGGCATCGGCTACACGCGGGCCACCCCGATCGAAAGGCTGTACCGCGATGCCCGGTTGAACTGGTTGGAGGAAGGTCCGCCGACCGTTCAGTACATGGTGGCGGCGCGCGAGCTGATCAACGGGTTCTGGTGGGATGGGGCTTCGCGGCACCAGGGCCAGATAGCCGGCGCGAGCGATGGCGTCCGGAGCGCCCGGCGCCCCAGGGCAAGGGTTACGGGCTAAGTCCTAGCGGCGAGCTGATGGCTTGGCGGCCAGACGGTCCGTTCCGGCTGACGGTTGGGGCACGAGAACGCCATGCAGGAAGACGCGCGTCATCAGTTTCGTCACCTCAGCCACCGACATGCCGGCGCCGGGCTTGTACCAGAAGATCGTCCAGTTCAGCAGATTGAGCAGTGCCAGGGCGAGGTACTTGGCGTCGATTTCGGGGTCGATCGCCCCGGCCTTCTGCCCCCGTTCGATCACCGAGCGGACAAAGGCCTCGTACTCGTCGCGCAGCTTGACCACCACGGCTCTGGGGCTCGGTGGCAGCGACCGCAGCTCGATCAGCATCACCTGATGCTTGTCGCGGTTCCGGATCATCGTGGTCAAATGGAGTTCGATCAGCGCGGCCACGCTCTCGACCGGGTCGCCCGACTGATCCAGCTGCCCCGCCCCGGCGAGGATTTCACCTAAGACTTCTCGACTCAGCTGGAAGAGCAGGTCCTCTTTGCTGCTGATGTGGTGGTAGAGGCTCGCCTTCTGCATGCCTAATGCGCTGGCGATCTCGCGAGTGGAGGTGGCCGCGTAGCCCTTGCGCCGGAACAACTGCGCGGCCGCCGCAAGCACCTGCGAGGGAACCTGACGGTTGCCCGTCTGGCCGTCACTTGCTGCCCGTCTACTCATGCGCACATCCTATGCAGGGCGCCATCCAACCGCCTCGCCTCTACTCGCGGATCCAGATGGATTCGACCGGCACCTTGGCGTCGCGGAGCAGGGCATGCATCGGGCAGAGGCGCTCCACCTCGGACTGGAACTCGCGCATTCGCGCGTCCGGCTCCGAGGTCTGGATGAATACACGCTGGACCACCCGCTGGTAGTGGTCAGCGATCGGCACCACCTCAGAATAGCGTTTGCCAGTGCGTTTCATCTCGACTCGACGGACGTCGATGTGGCCGTCGGCTTCGAACCGCACGCCCTTCAGATCGAAGCTCATCTCGCGGCGAAGAACGAACATGATCATCGCCGAACACGAGTTGAGTGCCGCCAGCGTCGTCTCCAGGGCGGTCGGCCCCGCGTTCTTGCCGCCGAGCTCCACGGGCTCATCGATGTAGAAATCGGGGAGGTCCCGGACCCGGTTGACCGACTGGTAGCGCCCGAGATATTGGGTGCTGACATGGATCGGCTGAATGCGCTGTTCGACATGAACGTCATCGGCTGCGGTATCGATGGGACTGTTCATCGGTCTCCTCCTCCAGGAAATTGCGTCGCGTTGACAGACTTGCGGGCGCTCACCTCGGGCACAGCAAACGCGGTCACCTCCAGGTCGGCGCCGGCGTAACGCTCGACCTGCACGAGCGCACTGTGTGCGCTGGGTCCCTGCCCCACCTTGGAGGTCCCGTGGTCAGGCGTCAGAACGTTGGGATTCCCGTGCTTCTCGACTCCTGGGAGCGCGCCTGAACGATCCGGATCGAACCAGGCCCCCGTCGACAGCTGGACCACCCCGGGGCGCACGGCGTCGGTCAGGATCGCCCCCGCCAAACAGCTGCCACGGGCGTTGTAGAGACGGACGATGTCGCCGGTGGCGATTTCGCGCCGCGCCGCGTCGGAGGGATGCATGCGGCACGGCTCATGGCCTCTGATCTTGCTCCGCATGCTCACCCGTCCCGAGTCGAGCTGTCCGTGCAGGCGCGTCTTCGGCTGGTTCGAGATCAGGTGCAGCGGATACTCAGCCGCCAGCGGCGAGCCGAGCCATTCCGAGGGTTCAAACCATGCGGGATGGCCGATGCAATCCTCATAGCCGAAGCCGTCAATGGTGGCCGAGTAGATCTCGATCCTGCCCGACGGAGTGGGCAGCGGACTGCGATCGGGATCGGCGCGAAAGTCGGCGTAGAGGACGTAGGGCGTTTCCGGGATCTCGACGCGGACGTGCCCGTCGGCCCAGAAACGTTCGAAGGCCGGAAGCGCGATGTCGGATTCCGCCGCGCGCTCGCGCGTCTTTTCATATATGTGCTTGATCCATGCCATCTCGTCGCGACCCTCTGTGAAGGCGGTTTCGATGCCGAGCCGGACCGCCAGGGCGCTGAAGATGTCGAAGTCGCTCCGAGCGTCGCCCAGCGGGTCCACGGCCCGCTTCATCGCGATCAGATAGCGGTCGCGCCCGCTCGCGCCGAGGTCGTTGCGCTCCAATGTCGTCGAGGCCGGCAGCACGATGTCGGCGTGACGGGCGGTCGCCGTCCACCATGGCTCGTGAACGATGATGGTTTCGGGCCTGCTCCAGGCCTGGAGCAGGCGGTTCAGGTCCTGGTGGTGGTGGAAAGGGTTCCCTCCCGCCCAGTAGACAAGCTTGATGTCGGGGTACCGCTTGCGTTCCCCGTCGAAGTCGTATTCGGCGCCGGGGTTGAGGAGCATGTCCGCGACGCGGGCCACGGGGATGCCACGACCCATCGGATTGACGCCCGTCTCCAGGCTCGGCGAGGGAAATGGCAGCCGCCTGCTGCCGATGGCGCTCACGTCCCCATAGCCGAACCCGAACCCCGCTCCCGGCAGCCCGATCTGACCGAGCATGGCGGCAAGGGTGATCGCCATCCAGTAGGGCTGCTCGCCATGGTCGGCGCGCTGGAGCGACCAGGTGACGGAGAGCATCGTCCTCGTCCCGGCCATCTGGCGCGCCAGCCGGCGGATCCGCTCAGCATCGAGGCCGCAGATGGCGGCGGCCCACTCCGGCGTCTTCGCCCGGCCATCGCGCGCCCCCATCAGATAAGCCCGGAAACGATCGAAGCCGACGCAATAGCGCTCAAGGAACTCCGTGTCGTGGAGCCCTTCGGTGACCAGCACGTGGGCCAGGCCCAGCATCATCGCCGTGTCGCTGGTCGGCCTCACGGGCAGCCACTCCGCGTCGATGAAGTCCGGCGCATCGTCCCGAATCGGACTGACGTTGATGAACTGGACGCCCGCGGCCCTTGCTCGGCGGAGCCAATCAGGCGTCGTATGGGCGCCCACGCCGCCCGCCTCGACCTGCAGGTTCTTGAGCGGAAGCCCTCCGAA
Source organism: bacterium (assembly GCA_004299235.1). Classification (NCBI taxonomy): domain Bacteria; species bacterium. The sequence continues at coordinate 118,415 of SCQL01000002.1, read as the reverse complement.
CATGACGACCAACCCGCTGCTGGCCGCGATCGAATCCCACGTCGTGACGGTGCCGCTGACCGATGCCGCCGAGCCGAGGACGTGCGGCAACAGAGCAAGAGCCGCGGCGTAGCTGTAGTTGTGAATCTGACCGGTGCACCCGCCAAAGCAGTTCAGGAAGCGCTCGAGCTGGGTCTTGGCATGGTGGAAACGGCCCGCGCTGGACCAGCCGTAGGATCCGCCGAAAATGGCCGCGCTGCCGTGATCGGAGCGGACGCGGCTGAGCTCGCCGGCAACCAGGGAGATGGCCTCGGGCCAGGGCACCTGGACAAAGCTGTCCGAGCCGCGCCGGTGGCCATCGCTGCCCGGGCCGTTCTCGAGCCAGCCCTTGCGGACGGACGGAGCGGCCACGCGGGCGTGGCTGTAGAGCGCGTCGGGGATCGACTCGAGTAAGGCCGAGGGATCCGGGTCGAACGGGGCCGGCTCCACCCGTACGACCCGGCCGCCGCTGACGACCGCCTGGAAGGCGCCCCAGTGCGAGCTGTGGCTGATCCTTGCCTCCCCCGGCGCGAGGCGTTCGCTCATCACATCCCGCCAGTCCGCAGGTTGGCGCGCTGGAGCTTGCCGCTCGCGGTCCGGGGCAGCTCGGTTCGGGCCTCGACCCGGCGGGGCGCGGCATGCCGTCCGACTCGCTCGCCCACCCATCGTCTGAGCACCTTGTCAAGGTCGGCGGGCGCCTGCTCGCGAAGCACCACGTAAGCCGTGACCGCCTGCCCGCGAACTGGATCCGGTTCCCCCACACAGGCCGCATCGGCGACCAGGGGATGCTTCATGAGGGCGGCTTCAACCTCCAGCGGGCTGATGTTGTAGCCCGCGCTGACGATCACATCGTCGGCTCGGCCACCGTACCAGTAGCGACCGGCCTCGTCCTGGCGCGCCAGGTCTTCGGTCAGCCACCAGCCGTCCTGGAGTCGCGCCGCCCACTCACTGTCGCGGCCCCAGTAACCCGCTCCCAGCAAAAAGCCATTGTCCCGGACGGCTATGCGGCCAACCTCACCCGTGGGAACCGGCGCGCCACCCCTGTCCACGAGCTGGATCTCAAAGCCGGGCAGGCACGTCCCCATCGAGCCGGCGGCGAGTGCAACCGAGTTCGGACCGCGCAGATTCGCCGTCACCATGCCGAGCTCCGTGAGCCCGTAACTGTCGTGAATGCTCAGGCCCAGCTGCGTCTGGAACCACTCGAAGGTGGCGGCGTCGAGGGGTTCGCCTGCGCTGGTCGCCGCTTTGATCGCGCGAGCGCGATCGTCGACGCCGGCGGCGGCAATCTGCCGGAAGGCGGTGGGGGCGGCCGCCAGGTGGCCGGCGCCGAGCTCGCGGGCCGTGTTGAGCCAGCCCTCCACGTCGAATGGACCCTCATAGAGGACGCGGCCGCAGCCCATCGACAGCGGTGCCAGCCCCGTCGTGTACAGGCCGTAGGCCCAGCCGGCGTCCGCGCCCGAGAACAGGAGGTCATCGGGGCTGACCGCCAGGCAGCGCGTCACGTACGGCGAAAGGGTGATGAGACCGTGATGGGGGATCATGCAGCCCTTGGGACGGCCCGAGGTTCCCGAGGTGTACATGATCGTGGCGGTGTCGTGGATCTTCGTTTCCGCCAGGCTCGGCTCTTGCGTGACACGCTGCATGAGGCTTTCGAGCGAGTGGTCGGTTTCGACGCCGCCACCTCCGATCATCGCCACCGTGTGCGGCGGTAGATCGCCCTCCATCTGACCCAGGTTCTCGCGGTTGGCCGCATCGGTGACGATCACAAGGGCTTCGCTGTCCGCGATCCGGACCCGCAAGCCCTCACCTCGAAAGCCGCTGAACAAGGGCACATAGATGGCGCCCAGCCGCCAGACGGCGAGGGCCACGGCGTAGGTCTCAGGTCTTCGACTCAAGAGGCCGGCCACGCGATCGCCGCGCCGGACGCCGAGAGCCCGAAGCGCGCCGGCGAGGCGCCCGGCCAGGCGCTGCAGCTCGCCGCCCGATACGGTGCGGACCTGTCCGTCGGCCCGCTTCCACACGATCGCCCGAGGGTGGGTGATCGACACGGCGCCGCAGTTGAACCGCCCGTCGGGCTGGGCGCCGGCGGCCCGCGCGGAGGCCTGCCAGTCCCAGGTGGAACCGTGGGTCACGATCGGGCGGGGGCCGGCGAGAGCAATGGATGTTGTCGCATCAGGCCTTGCATTCGTGATGATATCGCGCGGCGCGCATTTTGTCTACCGAGCGCTCGGTCGGCTCGCCGCGCCGGAGCTGCGAGCGGGCGGTGGACGCCAAGACGGCCGCGGAACCTCACTAGATGGCGGTCCACCCGCCGTCGACGGAGATCGTCTGGCCGACGACGTAGCTGCTGGCATCGGAGGCGAGAAAGAGCAAGATGCCGTCAAGCTCGTGCTCACGGCCCGGCCGGCCGGCCGGCACCGTCCTGTCGATATAGCGAAGACCGGTTGCATCGAACATCGCCCGGCTCATCTCGCTGGGAAACCAACCCGGCGCGATCGCGTTGACGCGAACGCCGCGCCGAACCCATTGGACCGCCAATTCCCTGGTCAGGCTGACGATCGCGCCCTTGCTGGCGCAGTAGGCCGCCTGCGGGATGCTTGGACTGCTGACGAAGGCCAGCGCGGAGGCGACGTTGACGATCGAGCCCGATCCCTGCTGCAGCATGACGCGAGCGGCTTCCCGGCAACCGTTGAAGACCCCGACCAAATTCACGTCGAGAACTTGGGCGAAGGATTCCGGAGCCTCATCTTCAGCCGGGACGACTTTAGTCATGCCGGCGTTGTTGATCATCACGTCCAGCCGTCCGAACGTCGCCGTGGTGGTGTCGACAAGGGCCCGGACGGCATGTGGGTCGGTGACGTCCGTGGGGACGACCGACCGGGGGTCGAGACCGAGCGTGGAGGCGAGTCCTTCCAGCAGCTGACGGCGGCGGCCCGCCAGCACGACGGTGGCGCCGGCGGCGGCGATGACCTTCGCGAACCTCGCCCCGAGCCCAGAGGAGGCCCCGGTGACGATGGCGACGCGGCCGCGCAAGTCGAATGGATTGGCGGCCGAGCGCTCCTCGACCAAATCAGGCATCAACATGTTGGACCGATCATAGCCCAGAATTGCCTTCGTGTCTACCGGGCGGTCGGTAGGTTATATTGGGCGTCATGACCGCCTCCGAGGCCCCGCGAGCGACGATTGACGAGCGGCCATTGGCGGGCATCAAGGTGATCGACCTGTCGCGTCAAGCCCCGGGCCCCTACTGCTCCATGCTGCTGGCCGATTTCGGTGCCGAAGTCGTGATGGTGGAGCCGCCCGGAGGCTCGACCCGCGCCCAGGCGACCAGCCCGGAATGGGAGCTGGAAAGCGACGAGCGGGTGGCCGGCTACGCCGCCCTGAGGCGGAACAAGCGGAGCATCGAGCTCGACCTCAAAGCGGAGAGGGACCGGCAGGTCCTGAGGTCGCTGATCGCGGGCGGCGATGTGCTGCTGGAAGGGTTTCGGCCGGGGGCCCTCAAGCGCCTTGGATTCGACTACGAGTCCTGCAAGGAGCTGAACCCACGGCTGATCTACTGCTCGATCACCGGCTACGGCCAGACCGGCGCGCTGGCCACGACAGCGGGACACGACATCAACTTCCTGGCCTACTCGGGGCTGCTGTCGTGCCTTGCCGGCGCCACGGGCCGGCCCGCGATTCCGCTCAACCTGGTGGCGGACTTCGCGGGCGGAGGGCTGATGGCGGCACTGGGAATCATGCTGGCCCTGTTCCACAGGCAGCGAACCGGTGCCGGCCAGGCAATCGATGTGTCGATGCTGGACGGAGTCTATTCACTGCTGGCGCACACCGCGAGCATGTTTTTCGCGCGGGCCATGGACGTGAGGCAGGACCGCTATTTTTTGGCCGGAGGCCTCCCCCACTACGCCACGTACGGATGCCGCGACGGCAGGCGGATCGCTCTGGGCGGCCTCGAGCCCTGGTTCTTCGAGGCGCTGATGGACGCGACCGGGCGGCCCGACCTGAGGCAAGCCGACAGCGATCCGCACCGGCATGAAGAGGTTGCGCGCCATCTGGAAGCGTGGTTCGGGCAGCGGTCCGGCGACGAAGCCATGGAGCTGCTCGGTCCGCTGGACGCCTGCATCGCCCCGGTTCTGTCATTCACAGAGGCGATGGAGCTGGCCGCCAGCCGGGGTATGGCAGGCCCCGTTGATGGCTACCCGCAGATCGGGGTGACCCCGCGCCTTTCCGTCAGCCCCGGACGGGCCGCCGGCCGGCCGCCACGGCGAAATGCCGACGGCGGCGAAATACGGCGCGAACTCGGGCTGTCGTGATGCACGCGCTCTGACGGTGCAGAGCTACCGCGCCTGACGGCCTGCTTGTGGCTCGTGCGTCGACCCGGCCGGCCGCGGCGGTCGCATGCCGCCGAGGACGTCCTCAACCGTCACCACATCACCGTACTTGGTGTCGATGTCGAAGAGGGCGGCCTTGCCGGAGGCCGGGGACGCGTCAGCCACACAGTCGGACGGGAGCATCATCCTGAAGCCATAGGAGAGACCGTCGACCACGGTCGCGCGCACGCATCCGCTCGTGCTCGTCCCGCAGACCACGATCGTGTCGACACCTGCCGACCGCAGGTCCTCCGCCAGGGTGTTCCCGAAGAACGCCGAGGGTACGCGCTTCAGCAGCACCTTCTCCGACGGCAAGGGCTCGATCAAGGGGTCGATCTCACACGCCTCCGAGCCCTCGTGAAGCTGCGGCAGCGTTGGCGCCTTGACGCCCCACACTCCGGCGTCTGGATTGACCGGGTCCCACCCGACATAGGTGAATATGACCGGCACGCCACGCTCGCGGGCAGCATCGAGCAGGCGGCGCGTGTTCCGGACCGGGTCCAGTGACGCCGCACGCCAGGTGCGCGTGTAGGCTCTTTGAAAGTCGATGATGATCAGAGCGGTGCCCTGGCCGAAGCCGAGGCGAGCGCCCACGCCTCGCTCCCGATACTTGCGATGAGCCTCTGCGAACTCCGTCGATTCCCAGTCCATCGTGGTTCTCCTGACTTTGCTGACGGGGGTGGCGCACACAGCCTTTGAGCGCCTATGGGAACAGTAGCAGGTCCAGGCCCCGAAACTGACCGAGCGCTCGGTCGGTTCGCCTGGCCCCAAGGCGGATTCCTCGGCCGGCTGGACCACCAGCCGCACATGGCTCCTCCGGCGCTCAAGGCGCGCTGCCGCCCGGCGACGTCGACGGACCGTCTGCGATCCCCCGCGCGTCCCTATTGCCTACCGGGCGCTCGGTCGGTTATGATGCCGCCATGAACTCGCCCACAGCGTCATCACCCCGGTCCGGCGGATTGCGTGTGGAAGGCGTCGAACAGCCTCTTCCGTCGGCCCGGGCGAGCCTAGAATTCGGCGTCATGGACGCTGGCGAGTCCGATTCCCAGCCGATTCTTCGCCTCGAGGGTGTGAACAAGTGGTTCCAGCGCGACACTCCTCACCACAAGCACGTTCTCAAGGACATCAACCTCGAGGTTGCCGCCGGCGAGGTCGTGGTGGTGATCGGGCCCTCCGGCTCAGGAAAGAGCACGCTGCTCCGCTGCATCAACTTCGTGTCGCCGCCGGAGACCGGCACGGTTGTCTTCTTAGGGCGGCGATGGACCAAGGACAACATCCCCCGCTACCACCCGATAGCGCGGCTCCGTTACGAGCGAGAGCTCAACTTGCTGCGCACCCATATCGGCATGGTCTTCCAGCACTTCAACCTGTTCCCGCACATGACCGCCCTGCAAAACGTGACGCTCGGCCTCACCCGCGTGCTCAAGGTGCCTCGCAAGGAGGCGCGGCTGCGTGCGATGGCCGAGCTCGAGCGCGTCGGCCTGGCCGACAAGGCCAACAGCTACCCGAGCCAGCTCTCGGGCGGTCAGAAGCAGCGCATGGCGATTGCGCGGGCTCTGGCCATGAAACCGCGCCTGATGCTCTTCGACGAGGTCACGTCCGCGCTCGACCCGGAACTCATCGGCGGCATCCTCGAGGAGATGAAGCGGCTCGCGGTCGAGGGCATGACCATGATTGTCGTCACCCATGAGATGGGCTTCGCCCGCGAGGTGGGCGACCGGCTGATATTCATGGACGGTGGATCAATCGTCGAGGAAGGGCCGGCGCGAGACTTGATCAAGAACCCCAAGAATCCGCGGACCCAGACTTTCCTCCGCGCCATCCTTTAAGGCCGGCGTCAGTAGCGAACCGACTCGGTTGAGAGTTGGCGGCCGATCAAACGACCAGGTGCCGCCGCATGTGCGTCTCGAGGCGCTTGGCAAATCGTGACAGCACGACCGCGAGCCCTATATAGATGAACGCGGTCATCGTGTACAGCTCGAACGGGCGGTTGTAATAGCCGACGAGCCTGATCGTGGTGTACATCAGATCGCTCGCGCCGATGGCCGCGACGATCGACGAATCCTTCAACAGGTCCACGAACTGGTTGACCAGCGCCGGCAATGCAATCCGGAATCCCTGCGGCAGGAGGACATTTACGAACGTCGCGAATGAATCCATGCCCAGGCTTCGCGCCGCTTCTGTCTGCCCGGGATCGATGGCTTCCAGGGCGGCCCGGTATATCTCCGCCATATAGGCGCTGTTCAGGAGAGTGAGCGATACCACCGCCGCCGCCCAGGGGCTGAGATCGATGCCGAACGCGAGCCCCACCCCAAAGTAGATCCACAAGATATAGACGTAGAGCGAGAGTCCGCGACAGACCTGGATGTACGCGTAAGCGAGCATGCTCAGCCCCGGCACGTGAGACATGCGACAAACGGCCACGACGAGGCCGAGCAATAGAGAGGCGATCAGGGAGGGGATGACGATCTCGGCGGTCAGGCCGACAGCACTGAACAATTGGCCCGAAGCCTTCAGGACGACGCTCCAATCGAACGCATAGAGATACAAGTGGGTCACGGCAGCCTTATTGCTCGCTCGAGGCCGTAGACGCCCGCCGCGAACACGGTCACCAGGAACACCAGGATGATTCCGACCGCGGCGAACGCCTCAAACGGCGTGAAGTAAGCGAGGTTGATGTCCTGGGCGTAGAAAACCATGTCCTGCACGCCGATCACCGACACGATCGTGGCGCCCTTCAACAGACCGATGAACTGGTTGCCCAAGGGTGGGACGACAATCCGAAACATCTGAGGCAGGACCACGTTCAGATAGGCGTCGGTCTTCGAAAGCCCCAGGGCCTGGGCAGCCTCCATCTGCTCCTTCTGGACGGCGTCGATGCCGGCGCGGAAGATCTCCGCCGTGTACCCAGACCCGGTGAGAGCGAGGGCGATGATCATGGCTTGAATGGCGCTGAAATTGAGGCCGACAACCGTTGCCACTCCGAAATAGACCCACAGCAAAAGGACGTAGAGGGGCACCCCCCGCACCAGCTGCACATAGAAAAAGCACGGAATGTCGATGATCCTGATTCGAGAGTTGCGCAGTATCGCCAGCAGCAGACCCACAACACAGGCGATGAGAAAGGAGACGGACGCCCCCCAGAGATCGATCCACGCGCCCGCGATGAGTTGCTGCTTGTGAGCCAGGACGGCGGTCCAGTCGAACTGCAGGTCAAGTAAAGGGGCCATGCGCAATTCCCGGGAGCTAGCCCGCCACGCGTCGCCACAGTGGCAGGACTAGCATCTCCGTTTTCATCCAGTTACGGCTTACGTTCGTATGCCGGCCCGGGGGAATCTGAACTAGAGGACGGTCTGTTTGCCATTGGCATCAATCGAAATCGCCTGGCCGGAGGACCCGACCACAGCGCTGGCGAAACCGTACTTACCGCGCACGTCGTCCCCGACCCACTTGTTCCAGAGCGCCGCGAGCGTGCCGTGGGCCGCTTGATAGCGAACCCAGTTCGACACCCACTCCTTGAGTTTGTAGTCACCGAGCGGCATGAAGAAGCTGTCCGCGTCCACCCAGAGAGGGACGGGCAGCAGCTTAACGTCAGGGTGGGCCGTCTTGATGCTCGGTATGTTGAACTCGTTAAGCACCGCCGCATCGGCCCTCTGGGTGGCGACTTCGTTGGCGAGGTCCCCGACCTGCGCGAGGACGACGAATTTGGCCTTCGGAAATAGAATTTTCGTGCTGTATTCTTCCGAAGTTCCCTGCTGAACCGCCAGCGTCACGTTGGCGTTGTTGAGCTGCGAGGCGTCGGTGATCGTGGAGCCGGGTTTCAGGATCACGATGTTCGACTCGTAGATGATCGGAACGTCGGCGAACAGTCCTTGAAGGGCGCGGCTGGGCAGGATCGTCGCTGACTGTTGCATGTCGGCTTTTCCCGCTTCGACAGCCGCAATCTGCTGCGCGAAGGGCGTCTCGATGTAATCGATGGCGACACCGAAATCGGCTGCCATCCGGTTCAGCAGATCAACGGCATATCCGGCGGGTTTGTTCGATGAGTCCTTGAACGAGATGGGCGGAAAAGTGAGGTCGATCGCAATCCGAGCGGTACCCGTTCTCTTCCACCTGTCAAAGCCGGACTCCCGCTGACTCCCGCTGCCGGTGGAGCTGGCCGAAGACCCAACCGTACAGGCGGCAGCCAGGGCGGTTACGCCCCCGGCGAGCGTGGCGGCGGAACCCCACTTGAGAAACCGTCGGCGGTCGGGAAGCTTCCGATCGGGCAACTGCTCTTGTTCGGCCGTTTCTCGGTAACGCATTCCATCTCCTTTCGGGTGATCACCGGGACGATGAGGACCCGTGTTCGGGTCGCTCGAACACCCGCCCGGCGTCCTCGTACAGTAGCAGGTCTTGGCTGTTGTGTCTACCGAGCGCTCGGTCGGCTACGGAGATGAGGCCACTCCCGAGATGGCATCGCCTTTGGGTTCGAGGCCGGGCATCGGGTCGGATCGCCGCCGGCCTCGATCAACCGGCTTTCAGACGCTGTTCAGCAGGCGTAGTCCGAGTCACCACCGGATGTCACCGACTGAAGAAGCCACACGGGGGAGACGGTGAATGGAGCCGTGCACGAACCTCCGGAAGCCTCCCAGTCGGCCGCGACGTTCGTCGGTGTGAAAACCTTGGCACCTGTGATCGTCGCCCACATCGCCGCGCTTGAATAGGCGCCCACCGGCCGCCCCGAGGTTTCGAGATCAACGACAGCGCCATCTATGGCGTATTGGTTCAACGTCAGGTCGCTCGACGACCAGCTGTTACCGACCTCCACATCGAGCCACCACATGGCGATGTTCGCCGCCCCTTTCTGTGCGGCGTAGGTCATCGATGTAGATGCCTCGCTGCACCCGATCGCCCAGGCCTGCTTCTGAGCGCTGGTCCCGGTGACGGACGCCGAAAGCGTCGAGCACCCATGCGTGATCTGGCGGCGGTAGGCTCCGGAGTACGCCGTGTTGATGTAGAGCGAAGGCGGCGTGGTGGTGGGTGCCGCCGAAAGTTCGGTCGCCAGACAGCTGTTGTAGCTGAACGGCCGGCCGCCGTTGACACCGATGATCCCGAAGCCTCCCGCGGGCGTGGTGGCCCCGCATTGCGGGTAGGAGACGTCGTAGCCGGCGTGGCCCTTTGGATAAGGATCCGTCGCTGTCGATGCCGATGCGCTCATCACCGAAGCCAGGATCGTCATCAATGCAACAGAGGACAGCGACGAGAGCCGTAGGGAAATGACGCAGCGACGAGAGCGGTTGAAGCGGTTCGGAGAGACGCAAGACGCGGGAGCGTGGGTCGACATGTACCCTCCTTGCCGCAGGCGCGGTCAACTCGCCTCGAGCGGCCATTCCGGCATCACCTGGAAGTACTATGCGACGGTTGCCGACCTTCGTCACGGGTTGGCCGTAACCACCCAACCCAGGCCGGGCGACAGACCGAAGGCTTGACTCCAAATGCACCCGCGTGCGTGGCGGTTTCAGGCCGGTGAGGACACTGACGGTTGCGCGAGGCGCCGCGTACGCTCGAAGGTGTCGTGGTGATATTGGTCGCTGTCGCCCCGAACGTATTTCCGGGACAGTGCACTAGGAGGGCGACATGCAGCTCACAAGGAACAATTCCGCAACCACGGCGGGGCCGAGCGAGTGGTTCACGGGCGCCGTGTACATCGACTCTGTCGCGGCCCCGTCAGACGGCTCGCGGCTAAGCGCGAGCAGCGTCCACTTCGCGCCGGGCGCGCGAACCGCCTGGCACACCCACCCCAACGGCCAGACGATCTATGTCACCGAAGGCGCGGGCTTCGCGCAGCGTCGCGGCGGACCGATCGAGGTGATCCGCCCGGGCGACCGTGTGTTCTTCGCGCCGGGCGAGGAGCACTGGCACGGCGCGGCGCCGAATCGCTTCATGACTCACCTCGCGATGCTCGACGTCGACAGCAAGGGCAACAGCGCGACCTGGGGCGCCCACGTCAGCGACGAAGAGTACCTGGCTGCACCTTCCATCGAGCGCGCTTAGCGATGCGCGGTGCCATCTCTAAGGGACCCCGATCGATCGAGGTCGGAGAGCGCCCCGGCCCGATGATCACCGCGCCTACCGACGCTGTCGTCCGCGTCGTCCTCTCGTGCGTGTGCGGCTCTGACCTCTGGTACTACCGTGGAGAGTCCACCCACGCTCTCGGCCCGATCGGCCACGAGTTCATCGGCGTCGTCGAGCAGGTCGCCGCGGACGTTCGCGGTATCGGCGAGGGCGATCTGGTCATCGCTCCGTTCGCGTACAGCGACGGCACGTGCGCGCACTGCCGCGCGGGATGGACGGCGAATTGCGTCGCCGCCGGCTTCTTTGGGACCAACAGGTTCGACAATTCGCTCGTGCGGGTCCAGCCGGGTGCGCGCCGATGACCGCTTGGACAAGAGATGAGCTCGCCAAGCTCGGAGCATCAGAAGAAGTGCAGATCGCGCCGCTTCGGCGCGACGGCACGCTCGCAAGATCGGTGACCGTCTGGGTGGTCCGTCACGGCGACGACCTCTACGTCCGATCGGCCGTCAAGGGGCGCAATGCAGCCTGGTTTCGCGGTGTCCAGGAGACGCACGAAGGTCGGATCTGGGCCGGCGTCGTCAGCAAAAACGCCACCTTTATGGAGGCCGGCCACGATATCGACGACGAAATCGATGCCGCCTACCGCGCCAAATACCGCCGATACGCCGGGCGCATCCTCAACAGCGTGCTCTCCCCGGAGGCGCGATCCACCACGATCCAATTGCTGCCCCGATCGTTACAGGAGCGTCAGGCAAACGGCTAATCAGTCAGCGTATCCAGTCCCCGAGTAGGCGAGACACCGACTCCGCGGTAGCGCGGCTCACGCCGCCCAGTGCACCCCCGTCCCCGCGCCCGCCGCATCACCACCCGCTCGGGGGGCAGGAAGCGGAACTCCCGCCCGGCCTTGAGCACCTGCCATCCGCCTTCATGGACGAGACGATGGTGGGCGAAGCACAAAAGCACGAGGTTGGTCAGGTTGGTCCAACCAGGCGACGGCGGAGACGCTACCGCCGGCCAGATGCTCGCCCGACCGCTGGACACAGCGCGCCTCGGCAGCGAACTCGCCCTCCAGGGCGTCGATCAGTGAGCGCAGGCCCTTGGCGTCGACGCGGCGCGCGTCGCGGGCCTGGAATTCGCGCACGGCCAACGCCAGCTTGTGAAGGTCCGTGCCCCCTTCCCCCAACATACGGATATGCTACCAAACATCCGTTCGAAAATCAAACAAAGACGGCTGTAAATCACGAAAAAAGTTCGCTCGCGCAGCGGTAGCCGAGCACCACGCCCCTCACCCTCGCCCTCAATACGGTCGTACTCCCCGCAGGGGAGAGGGGACCGGCTGGCGGACGCCTGGAAAAAGAAGCGACCCCGGGGAATTGCCCGCCCCGAGGTCGTGGAGAAAAACCGGCCCCAACTATAGCGGAACGCCCAGAACGTGCGTTTGCCGCATTCCAGCGCTGGGACCGCTCTTCCACGCCTTCCACCACCGGCAGGCGCCGGGCCGCCAAACGTTTCCCAGACGCCCCTTCCCAGTCTCCCGTCCTGCCTTTACGTTCCGATCGCCAGAGGCCCGGCAACCTCCACCTTGAGCGCGGTGCCGGTGTGGAGTGGCTGCCGCCAAGCCTCCTCAATCGATACGCCGGTCAGCTGGTGGAGCAGCACAGCCAGCGGTCCTCGATGACAGACGACCGCTGCCAGCTCGCCACCGTCCAGCCGGCGGGGGAACCGCGCCACCCGCGATTCGAATTCCTCGAATCGCTCGCCGAATCCACTGGGCACGCAGCGCAAGTTGTTCTCCCACGCATCGGCCTCGTCGGGCTTATCGCTCCAGAGCTCATTCAGCGATCGCCCCTCCCACTCCCCAAAGTCGATCTCGCGCAACTCGGGGCACACATGCACGGGAAGTCCGTGGACGGCAGCAATCCGCTCAGCGGTCAACCGCGCCCGCACAAGGTCGCTCGAGAAGACTCGCCGCAAAGGCTCGGCCCCAAGTCGTTTCGCCAGCTGCGCGACCTGGCGTCGTCCCCGCTGGCTGAGCGGCGGATCACCATGACCAATCGCAACGCCAGGAGGTATATGTGCTTCGCCGTGTCGCACCAGCCAAACCGTGGTCATGCTTGACGCGTCAGGCCATCGGTCGTTGCCGCCAGACCGGCGATCGCGGTCAGCACGGCTTTCATCTCGCCCGGTTTAGGGGCCGCCAGCCGGACATGACCCGGAAGCCCGAATGAAGTGCTGTCCCGGACGGCGATTCCGCCGCGCAGCAGCACGGGTGCAGCACCTGGCGCGTGAGCGACCAGGTAATTGGCGTCCGAAGGCATTGGCACGGCGCCCGTCGCGGCCAGCGCCTCAGCCAGTTGCGCAACGTGAAGATGTCCCAGATGGGCTCCCGCCGCGACGTGGCTCGGGTCGCCGAACCCGGCCACCGCGGCGGCGATCGCCGGTGCCGAAAGCGGCCAGGCGGGTAGTACCCCGGGAAGCTGACCAGCGAGGTCGGCTTCGCTCACGACGTAGCCCATCCGAAGCCCCGGCATTCCCAGCTCCTTGGTCAGCGACCGGACAACCAGCGCATTGCTTGGTGGTCTATCGCTTTCGAGACCTCTTCCCCGCCTGACGAAACCGGTCATGGCCGAAAGACAGGGCGCGGCCGATGATGCCAACCACGGGATGAAACCGATCCGGCAATTCGCCGAGCGTGAGATCGACAGCGATCGCACCCAGCAAGAGGAGAGCTCGCCTGCTCATCGCCATATCGAGATCGCCTCGCCGAGCGCGCCAATGACGCCCAACGGTCTGAGGTCGCTCAACGGTGGGCGGCGAACACGATCAGCGCACCGAGCTGGGTCAGCTCGGCCGTCGCCCCGTACACGTCTCCGGTCGCCCCGCCAATCCGCGAGCGGGCGAGCGCACGTATCGCGAGCGCGACCATCACCGCCACCAGGGCAGCGACGAGAGCGCCTCGCCAGGCCAGCAAGCCGACGATCGCGGCAATCGCGGAACCAAGCACCACGTCAAAGGGCCTGTGAGCACCCGCGGCGGCGAGGCCAAGTCCCGCCTCCCGAACGTAAGGCAGCGTGGCGATCATCACCAGCAGCGCCCAGCGGGAGATCGCACCCGCGATCACCAGGGCGACGATCGCCCGCGACGGCGACATCGACGCCAGCGCGGCGACATCTCCGAGCAGCACCAGGATCACCGCGACCAGGCCGAACGAACCGACTCGGGGGTCGCGCATCACCTCGAGGCGCCGCGCGACGTCTTTGCCTCCGAACAGACCGTCCGCGGCGTCGGCGACACCATCCAGGTGCAGCGCTCCCGTCAGCGCGGCCAGGAGCGCGGTTGCGGCCACCGCGGCGATCAGCGGCGTGGTCAGACCCGCAATCAAGGCCAAGCCAACGCCCGCGACCAGACCGAGCAGCGCGCCGATGGCGGGAAAGTAAGCGCGGCCGAGACGCTCGCCGGGATGGCCCGCGGCTGCAGCGACCGGCACCACCGTCAGGAACGCGACCGCGGATCTGAAGGTGCGGAGGCTCATTCCGCGGCCAGCGCGTCTTCGGCCGACGGCAGGGCCAGCGCCCGGCCCGCCACCATGAGCAGAGTCCGCGAGGCCGCCTCGGCAAAGATCGCATTCACGCCGCCCAGTGTGTCGCCGAAGACGCGGGCAAGCTCGTTCGCCGGCACGATCCCGAGGCCGACCTCATTGCTGACGACCACGGCTCGGCGTTGCCGCAGCAGATCGGCAACGCGCCGCGCTTCAGCCAGCACGTCGCTACCGGTCCGGCCGTGACCCAACAGGTTGGAGACCCACAACGTCAGGCAATCGACGACCACATAGTCCGCCGGCGGCGCGGCTTTGACGGCTGAAGACAGGTCCAGCGGCGTCTCCACGGTCGTCCATGCGGTCGGGCGTTGAGCGCGATGGCGGGCGATGCGTTCGGCCATCTCGGCATCGCCAGGTTCGGCGGTGGCGATGAACGTCACCGGCGCGCCGGCTCCGGCCGCGAGACGGGCGGCCGTGTCCGACTTTCCGCTCCGGGCCCCTCCCAGCAGCAGGATCACGAGCTGGACGGCTGGGCCGGCGCACGCTCGACCCCGGTCTCATCGAAGCGGCCCATCTCCGCATGCAGGCGGGCGGCAAGCCCGATCAAAGGCAGAGCCAGTGCAGCTCCGCTCGCTTCGCCCAGACGTAGGCGCAGATCGAGCAGCGGCTCCAACCCGAGCTCGGTCAGCACGAGCGCGTGCGCCGGTTCGGCGGACCGATGGCCCGCGATCAGGTAATCGCGGACGGCGGGCTGGAGCCGGCAGGCGACCAGGGCCGCGACGCCGGTGGCGAAACCGTCCAGAAGAACCGGGCGGCGCGACGCCGCGGCGGCCAGCATCGCGCCCACCAGCGCCGCGAACTCGTGTCCGCCGAGACGGCGCAGGCTTTCGAGTGGATCAGCCCGATTCACTGAATTGACTCGGAGCGCGGCGGCGACGATTGCCCGCTTTCGCTCCAGGCCCTGTGCGTCCAGCCCGGTGCCGCGGCCGCAAACCGCCTCGGGCGATAAGCCGGTCAGAGCGGCCAGGAGCGCCGCGGCCACGGTCGTGTTGCCGATTCCGATCTCGCCCACCACGATCACATCGCTCCGCTCGGCCAGAGCCGAGGCCAACGAGTACCCGGCGGCAACGCCGGCTCTCAGCTCCTGCGGAGTCATCGCGGGCCCGAGCGTGATGTCAGCGCTTCCCGCGGCCACCCGATGATCGAGCACGCCGGGCCGATCGGCGCCGGTCAGGCCGACATCGGCGACGACAAGCTCGGCGCCGAGGGCGCGTGCCAGAACTCCGATGGCGGTTTCGCCACGTGCTGCCGCCTGCGCGACCTGCCCGCCGACGCGCGCCGGGTACAGGCTGACCGAATGGCGGGCCACACCGTGGTCGGCCGCGACCACCAGGATGCCGACTCGCGGATTGATCGGTGGAGGCGCTCCGGTCGCCATCGCCCAGCGTTCGACCAGCGTCTCGAGGCCGCCGAGGCTGCCCATGGGTTTGACCAGCTCGTCGGAGGCGTCCCGGATGCGGATGGCCGCGGCGGCATCGCCGGGCACGACCGGGGCGGCGAATGCGCTCCACCATTCCGGCAGCTCAGGGAGGTCCCGCGATGGGCCCGCAACCACCTGCGCTCCGTTCAGCGCGGAGGGCTCCGGCTCGCCCCAACCCTCGGAGAAGACGAATCCCTCCAGCGCCCGCCTGCGCTCCCAACCCGCCGCCTCCAAGCCGGGCCGGCTGGGCCGCTCGTCCGGATAGCCCACGCAAAGCCAGGCGACGGGCACGACGCTGGGAGGGAGATGAAGCAGAGCGCTGACGTCGTCGGGTCGATAGAACGACACCCATCCGACGCCGACCCCCCCGGCGCGAGCGGCCAGCCAGAAGTTCTGGATCGCCAGACACGTGCTGTACAGGTCCGTGTCGCGAATCGTGTGACGGCCCAGAACTTCGCCCCGGCCGCTGTCGCGGTCGCAGCAGACGCAGATGCTCAGCGGCGCCTCCCGGATGCCTTCGATTTTCAAGTCGAGGTACTGGCGGGCCCGCTCGTCGAAGTGCTCGGACTGGACCAGCCTCTCGCGAGCCGCGATCGCCTGCATCGCGGCTTTCGTCTCCTCGCTGCGGACCAGGATGAAACGCCAGGGCTGCATGAGGCCGACCGAAGGCGCCTGGTGCGCCGCTTCGAGCAACCGGCGCAGGAGCTGGTCCGGAATCGGGTCGGGACGGAAGCGGCGGATGTCACGCCGCTCCGCGATCACACGCATGACGGCCGCGAGATCGTCGTCGTCGAAGCGCCAGCCGGTGGGATCGTCGCGGCGTTCGCGGGCGCGCGAGTCATCGAAGCCGGCGGGAAGGCCGGGTCGGTCGAAGCGGTCTTTCGAATCCATCGGCAACTTCAGAAATCGATGCCGCGGCGGGCTCGGATGCCGCGGTCGTATGCGTGCCGCACCTTGACCATCTCGGTCACCGTGTCGGCGACCTCGATCAGCGCTTGGGGGGCGTCCCGGCCGGTGGCGATCACGTTGACGCGGTCGGGTCTCGTCCGGATCGCATCGATCACAGCGTCGCTGTCGATCCAACCCCAGTTCATCGGATAGGTGATCTCGTCCAGCACGACCAACTGATATTCGCCGCCCGCAATCGCCGCCGCCGCGAGCTGCCAGGCGGCGACCGCACGTCCCTCGCTCTTGTCGAGGTCGGGCGACTCCCAGGTGAACCCATCGCCGCCCTTGAGCCAGTCGACGCCGAGCCGGCGTGCGACCTTCTCCTCGCCGACCTTCCACTTGTCCGACTTGATGAACTGGATCACGCAGACACGCCAATCGCGGGCCACCGCACGCATGACCACGCCGAAGGCCGCGGTCGATTTCCCCTTGCCATCGCCGGTGTTGACCAGAACCAGCGAACGCGGATTGACCTCAGGCGCCGGCGGCCGCGGCGGCGGAGCGATGCCCGGCTTGTGCACGTCGTTCATCGGATGCCCGCCTCGCGAAGCAGATGCGGAACGTCCAGGTGCGCCTCGATGGCATCCGCAAGTTCATCGAATGCCTGATCCAGGGTGCGGCGAGGGCGGTCGTGAAACAGAGCCATGAGTATGCCCGGCTCCTCGAACAGTCCATGGACGTAGACGCCGAGCACCGAGCCGTTGATGAATCCGAGCCCGCCGGGAAGGGCCTCACAGACAGCCGCCGTGGTGATGCTTCGACCGTGCCGGATCTGGTAACCCGCGAAGGAGCTCCCGCTCAAAACCGCCCACGGTCCGGAGAGAGGCTGGAAGCATGTCGAGACCCGATCCGTGTGCTTGGCGGCGGTGAATGTCGTGCGCAACGGCAATAGGCCCAGTCCGTCGCCCGAGCCGTCGACGTCAGCTTCGTCCTCGATCCGCTGCCCCAGCATCTGCAAGCCGCCGCAAATCCCCAGGAGCGGCCTGCCTGCCCCGGCTCGCCTCTTCAGCGCCTCGTCGATGCCGGTGCTCACGAGCCACGCGATGTCAGCCGCCACGTGCTTCGAGCCCGGCAGGACGACGAAGTCGCTGTGCTCGACATCCTCGGCCCGATTGGTCCAACGCACATCCGCCACCTGCTCGAGCTGCTTGAATTCGTCCAGGTTGGAGGCGGTCGGATATCGCACCACCGCGACTGAGCACCGGCGATGCGAGTCGAGCGGAGTCGCCGCGCCGTCCTCGTCCGGCAGCCCGTGCCGCAACCACGGGAGCACACCGAGGGTGCGCACTCCGGTCAACCGCTCGAGGTGCTCGGGAGCCGGCGGGAGCAGAGCCGGGTCGCCCCGAAACTTGTTCAATACGAAACCGGCGATCATCGCCCGCTCACCGTCGGGGAGCATCGCCCAGGTCCCATAGAGGTGGGCGAAGGCACCGCCGCGGTCGATGTCGGCCACCAGCACGACCCGCGCCCCAGCCGCCGCCGCCGTCCGCATGTTGGCCAGGTCGGCCTCCCGCAGGTTGGTTTCCGCGGGGCTGCCCGCGCCCTCGAGCAGCAGCAAGTCGTGCTCCGCCTGCAGCCGCCGCAATGACCGCTCGATGACCGGCCACAGCAGCGGTGACCGCGATCGCCACGGCATGCGGCTGAGCTCGAGGTCGGGTTGGCCCAGGATGACCACCTGGCTTCGGTCGTCACCTTCAGGTTTGACCAGGACCGGGTTCATCAGGACGTCCGGCTCGACTCCGGCGGCCAGCGCTTGCAGGTACTGAGCCGTGCCGATCTCGCCGCCATTGACGGCGCGCGCGTTGTTCGACATGTTCTGGGCTTTGAAGGGAGCCACATCGATTCCACGCCGATGCATCGCCCGCGCCAGCGCGGTCGTGATCAGGCTCTTGCCGGCCGAGCTGGACGTCCCCTGCACCATCAGTGCACCCATCGCCGCTCCTCGCGTCGCGGCAGGACGATTACGGCGCCGTCCTCGCAGGTGACCCGGACCTTGGCGTCGTAGTGCGCGGCAATCACGTCCTCCAACAACACCGCGTTGGGCTTGCCCTCAGCCACCACGCGGCCGCCATCGAGCATGAGCAGCCGGTCTGCGTACTGCCCAGCCAGGCTGAGGTCATGCATGGCGGACAGGACGGTGAGTCCGGGGTCGCGGCGCAGCTCGTCAAGCAGCTCCAGCGCGTCCTGCTGGCGGCCCAGGTCGAGTGCGCTGGTCGGCTCGTCGAGGAGCAGAATCGGCGCCTCCTGCGCGAGCGCGCGAGCCAGCACCACGCGCTGCAGCTCACCTCCACTCAATGAACCCAGAGGGCGATCGGTGAATTGACCCAGACGAAGGCGCGCGATCGCTCGCTCGGCGGCGAGGCGATCGATCCGCGTCTCCGTCGCGAAATAGCGGATATGCGGAGTCCGGCCGAGCAGCACGTACTCGGCGACCGTCAGCTCGCTTGGGGTCTGAGGGTGCTGCGGCACCAGCGCGATCTGACGCGAAATCTGACGCCGGGTGCTGCCCTGGACGGACCGGCCTTCGACGAGCACCTGACCGGCAAAGGCGAGCAGCCCGGCGATCGCTCGCAAAAGGGTCGTCTTGCCGGCGCCGTTGGGCCCGATCACCGTCACCCACTCACCCCGTTCGATGGTCGCCGAGACGTTGGACAAGATGTGGGCGGCACCGGCCATCACTGAGACCTCGCGAATCTCTAGGGCGCTGCTCACATGACAGTCCTCCGCGAGGTCCTCAGCAGGATCGCGAAGAAGGGGGCGCCGAAAAAGGCGGTGACGACTCCGATCGGCAGCTCGGCCGGGGATAGGATCGTGCGCGCCAGCGCATCAGCCAGGATGAGGAACCCCGCGCCGGCAAGCAGTGAGAGCGGAACGATGGCTCGGTAGCTCGGCGACACCAGCAGGCGAATCGTGTGCGGGATGATGATGCCGACGAATCCGATCAAGCCGCTGACCGCGACCGCCGCCGCCGTGCCGGCGGTGGCCACCAACACGATCACCAGGCGGGCCCGACGCACGTCGATTCCCAGGCTCGCTGCCTCCTCGTCGCCCAAGCTGAGAACGTCGAGCACGCGCCGATGCAGCAGGATGATCACCGAGCTGACGGCGATGTACGGCACGACCACCACGACGGAGTGCCAGTCAGCGGTCCCGAACCCGCCCAGGATCCAGGAGTAGACCGCGCGCAACGTGTCAGATCGTTGCTGTTGAACGAAGGTCTGGATCGCGGTCATGAACAGGGCGACGATGACCCCGGCCAGGATCAGAGTGCTGGTGCCACGCACCCCGCCGGCGGATCGGCCGAGCACATAGGCGGCGATCACGGCAATCAGCGCGCCCGCGAATGCGGCGAGCGGCAGGAGCATGCCGATGTCGGTCCCCGCGGCAGTGTAGGCGATGGCCAGCGTCGCCCCCAGGCCGGCGCCCGCGGCGACGCCCAAGAGATAAGGATCAGCGAGTGGATTGCGAAACACACCCTGGTATGCGGACCCCGCAACGGCCAGCATTCCGCCCACCAGTGCGGCGAGCACCACGCGCGGAGCCCTGATCTGCCAGAGGATGGCGTCATCGACGCTGCTCAGCGGAGGCGAAACGTGGAATACCTGGATGTGCGCCAGCAGTGAGGCGATGATCGATGCCGGTCCGATCGAAGCGGCGCCGGTGCCCAGGCCCAAGAGCAGCGCTCCGGCGAGAAACCCCAGGGCGACGGGTGCCCATACGGCTGAGACCCCGCGTGAGCGCACCGCGATGTCCGGCGGTGCCTTGGCCGGCGCCTGACTTCCGTCCACCCCATCGCCGTCACCGCTGCGCCGCACCGATTCTCTTAGGGCGAAACTGGACAAGCAGTTGGGACAGACGCATCCATAGGCCACGGCGCGAATTTCCGCAAGCGTCTGGCGCTCGAGGACGACCGTCTCACACCAGCAGCCGGGCCGGCCTTGGGCGCACTCGAACTGCTCCTCGCAGAGCGGGCACGTCTTGATGATTCCGCTGGACGGTTCCTGGGCCGGCCTGGCCATCGCTTGTCAGGTGCCCGCCTTATGCCGTCGATCCTTCGACGGACTTCTCTGCTCGGGCGACCGCCTGCAAGAGCAGAACTATGCGAGGCCCCCACTGAGACGCGATCGAGTCTTCCACGGGCACAATCGCCCCAGTCTTGACCGCACGTATGGCACTCCAACCGGGCCGCGTCGCGACGGTCGCCGCGCTCTGCCCACAACACACCGTGTCGGCGAGAACGATCAGATCGGGGTCGCTCGAAGTGATGTACTCGGCCGATAGTTGGGGATAGTCATTGCCGCCGGGTGCGGCGTCGGCGATGTTCTGAAGCCCGAGAAGTTTGTACATCTGACCGATGAAGGTGCCCGAGGTGGCCGAGTAGTACGTCTGATCGAGCTCGTGGTAAACCTTCAATGGCTTGGCCGGCGGGCGCACCGACCGCACGATCGCATTCACCTGTTCTTTGATGCCGGACACGACGGATGCGGCCTGGGCCGAGTGGCCGGTTGCCTGCGCGATCTGGTTGATCTCGCCGTAGACACCGTTCAAATCGGCGGCGGGTGCTTCGACCAGAACCGGGATCTGCAGCTTGCTCAGCTGCTCGAAGAGATTGTCCGTATCGTCGGCCGCCAGGACCAGGTCAGGTTGGTATTTGGCAATGGCCTCGATGTTGGGCTTGAATCCGGAGAGCGAAGTCCGAGGAGCCTGCGCGGGATAGGTGGAGTAGGTATCGACCGCGACAACCTGCGTCCCAGCCCCGACCGCATAGAGGTCTTCAGTCGCGGTCGCCGACAGCGAGACGATGCGCGCCGGCCGGTGGGGGATCGTCACCGTGCCCTTCGCAGTGGTCAGCGACATGGGAAATGAGCTGGCGCTGGTGGCGGTGGTCGGGGTGCTCCCGCCGCAGGCCACCATGAACGCCAATGCCAGAGCAACCGCCAGGGACCTTGTGACCTTGAACCTCGACACCGGAACCTCCTCCCTTTCTGACTCGGAAAAAAGGAAGGGCTTGCCGGCCGGGGCCTGCTCACCGCCCTTCCTTCGAGGGCTGCTGGCTCGGTGTAGCGCAGGCGACCTGGCTCGGCCCCGTCGGGGGCCTCACAGTTGCGGGACAGCGCCGGAATCGCACCGGCTTCGCTGCAACAACACCGGCCGGGCATGGCCCGGCAGCCGAAGTATAGGGCGCTGAGGGTTACCGGGGCGTTCCGACCTTTTCGAGCGACAGCTCCGCGTATGGCAGCCCTGGGTCGGCCACCACGTCGCCGTGAATCAGGTGCGCGAGTTGCCGGATTCCGTCGGCGATCCGAGGCGCCGGTCGCGAAAAATGTGCGTCGCCGTCGACGACTATCGTCCTCACCGGCAAACGCAAGTCACGAGTCCTCTCCAGCGACTGCTGAAGGTTGAACCCACATGCCGCCAGGACGATCACGTCGGGTTTTTCCGCCAGCACGGCCTGCCAGGTGGTCGCAAAGGAGTACTCACCCGGCTTGCTCAGCACGTTGACACCACCGGCGGCTTCCACCATCTCGGGCAGCCAGTGGCCAGACCCGTAAGGCGGGTCAACCCACTCGGCCACGAAAACACGCGGACGCCTGCGACCCGCCACCGCGCCGCGGACCGCGTCGACCTTGGCGCGCATCGCGTCGGCGACGGCCACTCCCCGCTCATGCACGCCCAGCTTGTCGGCGAGGGCGATCACCGACTCCACGACGTCATCGAAGCTGCGCGGGTTCATCGAGAACACTTCGACGCCGATCGGGCAGGCAGTCGTCAAATCACCGCTCGAGACGGCGCAGACCTCGCAGAGGTCCTGGGTGATCACCAGGTCAGGCTTCAGCTCGCTCATCAGCCCGGCGTCGACGGCATACAGAGAATGGCTCTCCGACTTGGAATCGTTGACGAGCTGGTCGATCTGCGCGCTGGTGAGGCCGGAGGCATCGATGCGGGTGCGGGCCACGATCGGCTTGCCCGCCACCTCAGGGGGCCAGTTGCAGTCCTCCGAGATGCCGACCAGCGAGTCGAGCAGATCCAGCTCCGCGATGATGTCCGTCGCGCTTGGAAGCATGGAGACGATCCTCATCATGCGCATGGTAGCTTGAGGCTTCGCTTGAGGATTCCAGAGCCTGGCTTGGATTCAAGACCGCTCAGCGCCGTCGTGATCGGCGGCACCCACAGCGGCGTCGGCAAAACGACGATCACGCTCGGCATGATCGGAGCGCTCCGCCGTCGCGGCCTGACCGTGCAGCCCTTCAAGGTCGGGCCCGACTTCATCGATCCACTGCACCACGGGCACGCGGCCGGCCGCCCATCCCGCAACCTCGACGGTTGGATGTTGAGCGCGGACACCAACCGGCAGCGGTTCGCGGCCGCGACAGCGGATGCCGACGCGGTCGTCATCGAAGGGGTCATGGGTCTCTACGACGGCAGTGAAGGCAAGAGCGACCGCGGCAGCGCGGCCGAGATGGCCAAGCTGCTGGACCTTCCGGTCATCCTCGTGGTCGACGCCGGCGCAATGGCCCGGAGTGCCGCTGCGCTCATTCATGGCTATGTGAGCTTCGACCCAGCCGTCCGAGTGGTAGGGGTCATCCTCAACAATGTCGGCGGCGCAGCCCACGCCAACATGATCCGCGACGCTGTCGGGGACAGCATCGCCATCCTGGGCGCCCTCCCGCGCGTGGCTGACCTGGTGATCCCCGAGCGCCACCTCGGCCTATACCTGCCCCACGAGGGGCGTCAGGACTTTGTCGAGCAGGCGGCGAACTTGCTCGAAGCCCACATCGACATCGACCAACTGCTCCGCATGACCAGGATCGAGCGGCGCCGTGCGCCCCTTCCGGCCGCCCAGCCTGAGCCGCGCGTTCGTATCGGAGTCGCCCGCGACGAGGCGTTTTGCTTCTACTACGCTGACAACCTCGAACTGCTGGCTCAGGCGGGAGCGCAGCTGGTCGAGTTCTCGCCAATCCGGGATCCGATGCCCTCCAACCTGGATGGCCTTTACATCGGTGGCGGGTATCCGGAGCTCCATGCCCAAGAGCTAGCCGAGAACAGTGACGCGACGACCGCAATCCGGGAATTCGCTGCCTCCGGCGGTCCGATCTACGCCGAGTGCGGTGGCCTGATGTACCTGGCCGAGCAGCTCCGCCTCGGCGATGAGGTGTACCCACTGTGCGGGATATTGCCGTTCAGCACGACGATGCCCGGGCGGCTCAAGCTTGCGTACGTCGAGGTCGAAACCACCGGCGGCCTGTTCGGCGGCGGTCGGAGCGCCCGGGGCCATGTGTTTCACCGCTCCGAGATCAGCGGCGACCAACCCGTTGCACGTTGCTACCAGACCCGAACCAGCAGGGGCGAGCAGGGCGAGGAGGGATACCACCATCGGAACGTCCTCGCCAGCTACATCCACCTGCACTTCGCCAGCGACCCCGGCCTCGCCGTCGCCCTTGTGGATCGCTGCGAGGCATTTCGCTCGGGCGCCCACGCCTTGATCTCGTAGGGACATCTCACGTCCGGCCGACGTGTCTGCCGGCGAAGCGGAGAAGTGAACTCGTGGACGTCAGTGCGGAGATCCCCGACTCGATAGGGGAACGCAGCAGAGGTGTGCGAAACGATGCAACATGTGCGCCTTCGAGGCGTTCCCCAGCCGGTCGTCCTGGATCGAGCTGAAGCCAAAGGGATCGTCACCGCGTCCTTTATCGACGGATCAGGTCCGGGTCGGACATCCAGGCCACTCCGGGCGTCTGGTCGAAACCCCGAGCAGGTAGGCCGCGGCGATCACGCCACCATCGCGCCCTCGACCCGGCGTCGCGGCTGCAGAAGCCAGGTGGGAAAGTAGCTTCGCTGGCGCAGCTTGGGGATCGCCAGCTGGATGCTGCCGACTCGGGTGTCCCAATCCCGCTGCCGGTATCCGTTGCGTGAGTTCTCGCGGTCAGCAGTGCGCTCGCCAAAGCCGGGGTCGCAGACCGCCCTCGCCTGAGCGGACGCCACCGCCCCGGACGCTAACTCGACCATGGTCATCTTTCAGGATTCAAGCTCGCCCCCCGCGACGTTAACTATTTCCTTGACATGCGGGGCCTGCCTGCTAAAGTGACGCCACGCATGCGGGTGCCATTCGGAAACAGTGACGCATTCAACGACGTCACCGACTACTGGTAAGGAGCGTGAATGAATTGCACCATCCGGTGAGCCGCACGATTCGACGCATGGTAGCCGTCGTTGCCTGCGTACTCGTCCCCAGCCTCGTGCTGTCAATGCCTGTTTCTGCTCAGGACCACGCCCCCAGCCCAAACCCTGCCAATGTGCCACTGAGCTTGCAATCGCAGTTGCACGCTATGACAAATTCGCAATTGCTGGCGTACGAAGCGAAGATCCAATTGCTGAAGGCGTTCGAGCAGGCGCAAGGCAGCGGCGTTCAACCCCAATATTGTGTCCCACAATGCGTTCCGAACTATCGCTACGAATATATGAAGGATGTACTTGAGGGGGGATCAGACACATGGTGTGGTCCCGCCACTGCTGAGGAGATGTACTCGTCCTACAACTATTACTTTGCTGGCGATCCGTATGTCAGCCAGTCAACCGCGGAGCAGGACATGGCTTCTGCTCCGTCTCCTGGGCCATATTTTCATTCGTCCACGGGTACAGACCTTCCCGGAATCGCCTGGGAAATGAACCATCGTCAAAGCACGAATTACTACGTGATGCAGCACCTCGGTGGTGCCGGTGACGTTTATGACTACACGGCCGTAGACATCGGCGGCTACTACTATCCAGTCGCGTACGACGGCGAGACCGATGGCTATTACAGCCACCCCCTATATCCGCAATATGCGACGGTAAACTGGACGCACTGGTTTCCCGCCTACGGATACGACGCGAACTACAACGTTTATGTCGCTGATGTTCACTTCGATGCGAACTACGCTTATACGGATACCGCCATCTACCACTTCATTTTCGACTTGCTGGGTAGCAACAACGCGGTAATCACCTGGTAAGGAGATTCATTAGTCACGTAGACCTTCGGGGCAGCCGCTGCGCGGCTTCCCCGGTGATTGCTAGCCTGTTGCTTGTTCTCCAGCTGACAGCTTGCGGGACTTTGACCGCGGTTCCACCTCCGTCACCATCCCTGAGCTCTTCAAGCCCTAGCCCACTGCGATTGGAGCCCCAATCTCTCGCAGCTCTGGGTCCGCGGGGAGTGGGCGCAATCAACTGCAACGCCACTGAGGTAGCTTGGCCGACCGACTCGGCGCCAATTGCAAATGGCATCGTGCCAAGAAGGGATATCGTCGAACTCATAACAACAACCGGGGGCCCGCCGAGAGTAGTTGCGACGGCACAGCACGGTGGCGACCTCGACTCGCCAGTGCCCATTACATATCCTTGGTTGGTATACATTGAGTACCAGCAGCATCTCGAGTCGTCGAGCGCAGATTTCTGGTATTTGGACGCGGCTAACGTAGTTTCCGGTCAGGTCCTGGAACTAGCGAACGCAACCGCGGGACCCGCCCTACAAGAACTGCCCCGCTACGATGCGGCGGACGGACACGCAGTTTGGGATCAGTTCGACTCAGGTGGCAATCCGGTGCTGCGTCTGTACGATTTTGCGACGCTGCGCGCAATTACGGTCGCAACTCCCGCCGGCACCTTCCCCGTCAACCCGGCGATCTCAGGCAATGAAATCGTATTTGTTGATAACAGTACCGATCCCAATAGCAACAAGGAAGATTGGCTCGGGCGCAAGGGCAGTCTCGTGCGCTACGACATCCTCACGGGACGAACGACCATACTAGATACTGAGCCATCCGCATACGCGGTCCAGGCGGCGGGTTCACAGGTCACCTGGTTTGCGCAGGCTCTAAGTGGGCCGTCAATAAGAACCATGCCGCTAGGAGGGGGGCATCTAACTGTCATCGGAAACTATTTGGGCATTCCCCAAACAAATGGTTCGGTAGTAGTTTGGTATGACTCCCGGTCGCATGGATTTCTCATGTTTGGATTGCATGACCATCAACTTAACCGCCTTGAGCTCGGAAGCTGGCCCGATCCGCAAGGTCCATTTGCGCTATGTGGCGGCCGCTTGTATTTCGCTGTCGCTCCCGGTTATGACGGTGGCACAAGCACGATCCGTTTCGCCCAAGTCGGTGCGATCGGAAACTAGTTGAAGTTCCCGGATAGATATGGCACAGCCGGATCTACGTTGCTGGTGTGCCAGAAGCCTACGAAACCACCGCGTCCGACCCGCGCCGAGGGGTTCGGCGCCACCACTACCAGGAGGGGCCCGGTTTCCTTTTCCTGGCCACTCAGAACGGCCGGCCGACTATGGAGCATCAGGCCGGGCCTGGCCTTGAGGGAGTGCGGCGAAGGATGCGAACTGTGAAGCGAGCCTTGGAGGCTGGCGTGGAGACGGCGAGTCGAGAATCGGGAGTCCCTCGCAGGTCTCTGTATCGCTGGATGGTCCGTTACCAGGAGACCGGCATCGATGGGCTGGTCAACCGGTCCCGGAGCCCGCTCCAACTGCGCCCGACGATCCCGGCCTGCGACCCAACGAGCTCTGGCACGTCGACATCAAGGGTCCGTTCTTCATCAACCTCAGCGGCAGGGGTTACATCAAGACCTGGATCGTTGGCCTGGTCGACGACCATTCGCGCTTCGTGATCGGACTTCGAATCCTGACCGAAACCAAGGCGGCGCCCATCCTTCGATGGCTCGACGAATGCTTTGAGCTGTGCGGCCGGCCGCTGCAACTGATGAGCGATAACGGCCTTCCCTTCGTCGTCTAAATGCCGCATCCAGCACCTGCGAACCCAGAACAAATCGGGCTGGTGGGCCGGGAGGGAGTCGAACCCCCAAAGCTTTCGCGGCGGTTTTACAGACCGTTGGGCTCGCCAGATGCCCATTGCCGACCCACAGCTTGCCGCCGAAGCAGTCGGAGGCGCGAAAACTATCGTAGCCGTTCAGGCGTTGGGCCCGACGCCATAATGGCCCCGTGGCGCGGGGCTATGCCAGGTATGTCCTCGCCGTCATGGTTGGGATCAACTTCCTCAACTACATGGACAGGTGGGTCGCTTCGGCGGCCGCGCCCCTCATCCAGAAGGAGTTCGGCCTCAGCGACGCGCTGATCGGCCTGCTCGGCTCGGCCTTTCTCCTCGTGTACGCCGTCGCCGCCTTGCCCTTCGGCTACTGGGCCGATCGCGGCGTCCGCCGCACGGTGGTCGGGGTCGGAGTCGCGCTCTGGAGCCTCGCGACCTTGTTCACCGGGTTCGCGCGCAGCTTCACCCAGCTGTTCCTCAGCCGCGCGGTGCTCGGCATCGGCGAGGCCGGTTACTACCCCGCCGGCACCTCCCTGCTGTCGGACTACTTCCCCAAGGAGCAGCGCGGCCGCACGATGTCGATCTGGGGCGCCGGCAGCACTCTCGGCATCGCCGTCGGCTTTGCGGGGGGCGGCTACATCGCCGAGAAGTTCGGGTGGCGCAGCGCCTTTTACATGGCCGCGCTTCCAGGGATCCTTTTCGCGCTGCTCGCGTTCGGGCTGCGCGAACCGCTTCGCGGCAGCGCCGAGAGTCGAGGCCCGGCGGTCAAACAGACCCATGACGCCGGCTGGCGAAAGTTCTTGGATCTCATGCGCATCCCCACTCTGCGCGCCGCGATCCTGGCTCAGACCGTCCTCTATTTCGTGCTCGCCTCCAACGCTTTCTGGCTGCCCCTGCTCCTGCACCGGCGATTCGGGCTGTCCGTGGGCCAAGCAGGGCTACTCGCGGGGGTCGTGCTGGTCGGGGGCGGCCTCATCGGCACGCTGGCGGGGGGCTGGATCGCCGACCGCCGGGCGCGCAAGACGCCGGGCGCCCACCTCGAGGTCGGCATCGCCGGCTTTCTGATCGGAGCGGTGTTCATCACCATCGCACTGATCGCTCCGATGAACGTGGGACCGGTCCCGGTGTTCATCCCCGCCTTCCTGGTCACCGTCGTCTGCCTGTACCTGCATGCCGGACCGTTCACCGCCGTCTCGCAGAACGTGGTCTCGCCCGCGCTGCGCGGCAGCGGAGTGACGATGCTGCTGTTCGTGTCCCACGTCTTCGGCGACTCGCACTCGACGTTCGACATCGGATTCCTTTCCGACCGTATCGGCAGCCTTCAGACGGCGCTGCTGATCACCTCGCCGACCCTGCTCGTCGTCGCGGCCGTGATCGCCGCCACCGGCTTGCGCACGGTTCGGCCGGACATCCAGGCGATGGAGGACGAGTGGGCGGCGCGCCCGGCGCAGCCGGCCGAGGCTTTCGGTTAGTAGATGAAGCCGACCAGCTTGCTGCCGAGCTGACCCGGTTTGATGGTCCGCTCGTCGATCACGTTGAAAGCGAGCCAGTTCATCTCGGACACGACCCACGAGCCGTCTGGATTCACGCTCTCGACGTAGGCCACGTGGCCCGCCCAGCTCTCCCAGGTGACCATGATCGAGCCCACCCTGGGCGTGGGGCCGACCGGGTAGCCCTGGGCTGCGGCATTGGCGTACCAGTAACCGGCATCTCCGCGCCAGGTCACGTTGCGCTTGGTCGCGACGTACCAGGTGCACCAGCCGGCCGGGAAGCCGGTGGCCGGGTAAGGGCCGAGGCAGCAGCCGACGACGTGGGCTGAGAACGGCTGGCCCGAACCGGTGCGCGCGAGCAGCTGCCACAGGGCGGGAGGCGGCGGGAAGGCGCCGCCGACGCCGTCCGGGATGACCAGGACCGCGCCGGCCGTGAGCTGCGAGCTGCGCAGCCGGTTGAAGTCGAGGATGACCTGCGGGTCGACCTGGTACTTGGTGGCCAGGCCGGCCAGCGTATCGCTCGCCTTGGCGGTGACGACGACTCCCGGCACCGGCGGAATCACGACCTGGGCGCCGGTGGAAACCGAGTCGGTGGAGATCAGGTTGGAGTTCGACCACCGGATCTGGCTCACGGTGACGTGGAACTTGGCCGCGATCGCCGCGAGGTTTTCACCGGCGGCCACGGTGTAGACGAACGGGCTGTGGCTGATCGGTGCGGAGGTCGGGATGGCGACCGGCTTGATGATCGTGCTGTACCGGCCGAGCGATACGTCGCCCACGGTGCCGCCCTCGGTCACAGCCACCGCCTCGGCATTCACGGCGCCCAGCCGAGCCGTCAGGGACGAGGGGAAGTGGCGATCCATCGACGCATAGCTGGAGATCGCGACCGCCACGGCGAGCACGACAGCATGCGTTAAATATCGATGGATTCTCAATAAATCTACCCCGTGAACAGCGAACCCGCCCGGCTGTGGTTGGGCTCCCCAGAGACGGGCGTCACCCTAGCAGACCTCCGTCCGGCGCGTCAACCCTGGGGCTTTGGCTTCCGCCCCACTTAACGGCCTGGCGCGCCCCCCCGGCCCAACTCGACCCGAATACGAGGTTGCGGTCCCCCAGAGGGCCTGACGACGAACGACAGTTCGTACTCCGGGCGCCGGTTCAGCCGGCCCATCGCTGAGCATGAGGAGTCCAACGTCAGACGGCTCCGGTCCTTGCCGGGAGCCGGCGCGAGGCCGTGACCGCGGTGACCTCTTTGACCTACCGGTATATAAGTGACGCGCGCGACCCCTCGCCCCCGCCCTCGTCTGCCGCCCGAACCTATCCTTGTCGGGAGCATGGCCCGTCTCCACACCCAACTGTGCGACCTCCTCGTCATCGAATTCCCGATCCTCCAGGCGGGGATGGCCACCAACACGACCCCCGAACTGGTGGCCGCCGTGAGCAACGCCGGCGGCCTCGGCATCATCGGCGGCCTCGGCCGCTCACTCGACGAGCTGCGCCGCGAGATTCGCAGCGTCCGAGAGCTCACCTCGCGCCCGTTCGGCGTCAACCACGTGGTCTGCCATCTCGACGCCGCCGCCGTCGAGATGACGCTCGCCCAGCGCGTGCCGGTGCTCTCGCTCGCCTGGGGGCGGGCGGCCGAGCTGACCTACCAAGCGCATGAGGCCGGGATCAAGGTCGTCCACATGGTGAACACGCCGGAGGAGGCAGGCCAGGTCGCGGCCGACGGCGCCGACGTCATCGTCGCGCAGGGCACGGAGGGCGGCGGCCACGTCGGCAGGATGTCCACCTTGCCGCTTGTACCCCAGGTCGTCGACGTGGTCGGCGGCACCCCGGTCGTGGCCGCGGGCGGCATCGCCGACGGGCGCGGCGTCGCGGCCGTGCTCATGCTGGGCGCGCAGGGGGCTTTGATCGGCACCCGATTCCTGGCCACCCCCGAAGCGCGCTCCCGCGGTCGCTCCAAGGACGTGATCCTCAACGCGCTGGGCAGTCAGACCGTGGCCAGCAAGTTCTACGACGACGTGCTCGGGCGGTTGTGGCCGGGCGCCGTGGTGCGCTCGATCCAGCATCCGCTCCTCGACGAATGGGCCGAACGCCCTCAGGAATGGGCGCTGGCGGCCGACCAGCTGCGGCCCTCTCTCGAAGCCGCTGTCGCGGCCGGGGATTTCGTCCTCGCGGGCGAGTCGAGCGGCCTCGTCCACGACATCGTGCCCGCGGGCGAGCTGGTCGCCAGGATCGCGCGGGAGGCGGAGGCGCTTCTCGGCTGAATCGCCCTACGGCCCGCCCCGGACGTAAACCGTCTGCCCCGACACGAAACCGGCTTCGTCGCTGCACAGGAATGCGATCACGGCGGCGATGTCGGCCGGCTGCCCGACCCGCCGCAGCGGGATCTGCGATGCGGCGCCGATCTTGAACGCCTCGTAGTCGATACCCAACCGCTCGGCGGTCGCCCTCGTCATCCGCGTCTCGACAAAGCCGGGCGCCACCGCGTTGACGTTGACGTTGAACGGCCCGAGCTCGATGGCAAGCGTGCGCGCCATCCCCTGCAGCCCCGCCTTGGCGGCGGAATAGTTCGTCTGGCCGCGGTTGCCCAGCGCCGACGTCGACGACAGAAAGACCATCTTTCCGTACCTCTGCGCGACCATGTGCTTCTGGGCGCCGCGGGCGCACAGGAACGTGCCCTTGAGGTGGGTGTCGATGACGGCGTCCCAGTCGTCGTCGGTCATCTTGAACAGCAGGTTGTCGCGGGTGATGCCCGCGCACGCCACCAGGATGTCGAGCCTCCCGAGCTCCTTGACCGTGCGCTCCACCATCCGCTCTACCTGCTCGCGGTCAGTGACGTCGCACCCGATGGCAAGGCCCTTGATCGGGCCGGCAACCTCCGCCGCCGGGGCCGCGTCCAGGTCCGAGACCGCCACCCTGGCGCCCTCCGCCGCCAGCAGCTGAGCGGTCGCGGCTCCGATGCCTCTTGCGCCGCCGGTGACCAGGGCGACCTTGGCTGAGAATCTCATGCCGTCTCGGTGTCGAAGGCCGCGCCCCCGTCCTTGCGCGGGTCGGACGCCCCGCTCAAAAAGCCATCACGCTCGGCCACGATCACCTGCGGGCGCGAGAAATACGGGTCGTAGCTCAGCGTTCGCCGGTTGACCTGATAGCCGAGCTTCTCCAGGCCCTGGCACACGACGAGCGGAATCCGCGCCTCGGCCTGCACCACGTCGCCCTGGAAATCGACGCGGGGCGCGCTCACCGCCTCGACCGGCGACATGTCATGGTCGAGAACGTTGACCAGCACCTGCAGGATCCCCGTCACGATCTTGGTTCCGCCCGGCGCGCCGACGCACATGCGCAGCCGCCCGCGGTCGAAGACAAGGGTCGGGGTCATCATCGTGACGCGCGTCTTGCCGGGGCGCACCGCGTTGGGCCTGCCCGGCCGCGGGTCGAAGCAGTTCATGTAGTCGTTGTAGCCAAACCCGAGGCCGGGGGTGACGACGCCGCTGGCGGAACCGAGGGTGTGCGTCAGCGACACCGCGTTGCCGAGGTCATCGACGACGCAGACCTGCGTGGTGTCGGAGCGATCGTGAGCCCTGGCCCCGGCGGCGACGACCTGACGGGCTTTGGCGGCGTACTGCTTGTCGACCAGGGCGCCGGTGGGGATCTCGATGAAACGCGGGTCGGCGATGTGGAGCTCCCGATCCGCCACCGCCCAGGCCATCGCCTCGACCAGCAGCCGGGCGGCTTCGGTGCTCGGCCAGCCGTGGGCGCCCAGGTCGTAGCCCTCGAGGAAGTTCAGCATCTGGAGCAGCGTCAGGCCGCCCGCCGGAGGGCCGGCGACCGTGAGCGCCAGGCCGCGGTAGGTGCCGCGCAGGGGCTCGGTCACGTTGACGCGGTAGCTCTCCAGGTCGTCCTTGGTGATGAAGCCACCATTGGCTTCAAAGTCGGCCGCCATCGCCTCCGCGATCTCACCCTTGTAGAAGACCTCGGGGCCCTCGCGCGCCAAGCGTTCGAGCGTCTGGGCGTAGTCGGACTGCACCAGCCGCTCGCCGATGTCGTAGAGCCGGCCGTCGTGCGTGTAGATCGCCTTGGCCGCGGGCGTCGCCTGGATGCGCTGCCGGTTCGGGACGACATCCGGTCCGTAGTCGGCGGTCCAGTAACCATGCACGAAGCCGCTCACCGGGAAGCCTTCGCGCGCCAGCGGGATGGCGGGCGCGATCGCCTGCTCCCACGAGATCGTACCGAAGCGCGTCAGCGCTTCGAACAGGCCGGCGACCGTGCCCGGCACGCCCACCGATTGATACCCGACGTCGTTGACCCAGCCGTCGAGCACGTACCCGTACCGGTCGGCGGCCTCGCGGATAAAGAGGCTCTCCCATTGGTCCTCCCGAGCCCGCGAACCGGCGGTGGCGTAAAACTCCAGCAGCGCGTCACCGCTCCTCGGGCCGTGCACGAGCATCACGCCGCACCCGCCGATGCCGCACATCTGCGGGTCGATCACCCCCTGCACGAAAGCGCAGGTGACGGCGGCGTCGACGGCATTGCCGCCGCGCCTCATGACCTCGAGCCCGATCTCCGCCGCCTGTGGCTGCGGGCAGACGATGATGGCCACGGGCGTAAGCGTATCGGGCTTGGAGCCGGGCGCCGCGGGCGATCGTCCTTGCCACCTTGCGTAACTCGCCTCCTGCCCGGCCCGTTGCTAGCCTGAGTGGGAAGGGCATGAGCTGGGTGCCGGTGCCGGCGCGCCGGCTGGCGCTCGCCCTGGCCGCCGTCGTGGCCTTGCTCAGCCCGAGCGCCCTCACCATGTGGATCTGGACCCCTTCAGGTGGGGACGTCCAGCAGCGGGTCCGTGACCGGACCGACGCGTATGGCGTCGTCCTCCTGTCCGAGGGCGAGATACCGCCGCTGCTGGCCGACGCCGTCGTCGCCACCGAGGACGAGCGCTTCTACTCCCACCACGGCATCGATTCGATCGGCCTGGGCCGGGCGCTGCTCTACGACCTCGCCAACGCCTGCCTCTGCCAGGGCGGCTCGACGATCACCGAACAGCTGGTCAAGGACGTGTACCTCAATGGATCGGACCGCGGCTACAACAAGCTGCAGGACCTCGTGCTGGCGCTCAAGGTGGAGCTCGTCCTCACCAAACAGCAGATCCTGGCCGACTACCTGAGCGAGATCCCCACCGGTCAGAACCGGTACGGGGTGAGCGCGGCCGCGTGCGCCTACTTCCGAGCGCCGCTGTCCGACCTGACGATCGCGCAGTACGCGTTGCTGGCGGGCGTGACCCAGGCGCCGTCGATCTACGACCCGACGGTGAATCCCGGCGCCGCCCAGGCCCGCCGCGGCCAGGTGCTGTCGGCCATGGCCTTCCACGGGTACATCACGCCGGCTCAGGCCGCAGCCGCCGCCGGCGAGCCGGTGCTGGTTCGCACCCCGCAGCCTTCTGGGTGCGCTGGCTGAGGTTGCCGCTCAGCCGGCCCAGGCGATGGGCGACGTGGCGTCGAAGCCCAGGTTGGTCGTGACCTGGATGGGCCTCACCACCGGCGGGGGCTGTACGACGACGGGCGTCGGGGACGGCAGCGGGCCGTTGTGGGGTCCTCCCGGTGTCGGCGTCGGAGTCGGTATCGGGCTCGGCGCCGGCGGATTGTAGGCAGCCTTCGGCAGGAACCACAGCTGGAAGGGGGCGTCAGGCGCCGCCGGCGCGAAATACGCGATCCCGGAGCCGTCCGGCGCCCAGGCCGGCTGCGCCACCATCTGGTCGGTGATCACCGTCTTGCGTGCACCCAGGTTCGAGCCGTCGAACGGGGCGATGACCAGCTCGGCGAGCTGCTTCTCGTAGGTGCAGATCATCGCCAGCTGGTGCCCATCCGGTGACAGCGAGGGCTCGGCGCAGTCCTCGGACGGCGACGTCAGGGCATGACCGTACTCCCGGCCGTAAGTCAGAGGCCGGGTGGTGACCCACAGCTGGCCGATCAGCCTGTCGTCTGGGCCGTACGAGTACTTGGTGTAGACGATCCCGCCCCCAGGCAGGGGCACGGGCTGCATGTCCCCGCCCGTGTAGTCGTTGGAGTTGGTCCACAGGCGGCCCTGGTGGATCGTGCCCCCGAATGGCACCGCCCACACCGACATCAGGGCGTCATAACCGAACTTGGGCGCGTCGTAGCTCATGAACAGCGTCTTCCCGTCGCCCGCCAGGCGGGGATAGAAGGACCAATGGTTGTCGGCGGTGTCGTAGCTGCGCGGGCCGGCGGCATTGTTGGTCAGCTGGCGCTGGACCTGGCCGAAGAGGCCCAGCTGGTAGACGTCCGAGTAAAAGCCGCTCCGCTTGACGGCGAGCAGGCTACTGCCATCGGGGAACAGAGCGGGTTGGGTCCAGCCGGCCTCCGCGGTCAGCTGGTGGAACCGGCCCGCGCTCAGGCTGTACAGAGCGCCTCCCTGGGCGAGGTAGAGCGTGCCCGGAAGGGTGACCGCCTGCGCGCGCGGCGTCGCCGCCGTCGGTCGTTGCGGCGGCACGGCGACCTTCGACTGGCGGGCGCCCAGGTACATGTACGAGCCGAACCCGGTGACCAGCATCAAAAGGGCCAGTCCGGCGGCGAGCAGGAAGCGCGAGATCATGGGAAGTACTGGTGCACCAGCGGGAGGATCAGGCTCCAGTTCGCGATCACGCTGCCGTCCGGACCTCCGCCGTGGGTGTATGGCGGCAGGAGCACGATCTGCTTGATCGAGTCCGGGTTGTCAAAGCTGGCCGCCAGGGGCACCAGGCGCGCCACGCGATCCAGGCCGATGCTCGTCTTGAGCTCTCCGCCGATGGCAGTGGCCAGGCCGGGTATGTCCTCAGGTGAGAGCTGCTTGGCCTTCTGACGGATCGCCAGCAGGACCTGCTGCTGGCGCTGTGATCGGCCGAAGTCACTCTGCAGGTCGCCGTGCCGCGACCGGACGTACTGCAGCGCATGGGTCCCGTCCAGGTGCTGCGGGCCAGCCAGCACCGCCACCCGCTGGTAGCCGTAGGGGTAGTTGCTGTTGATGTCCAGCGGGTAGTAGTCATCGATCACGGGGTTGCTGGTCACCACGTCGACGCCGCCGATAGCGTCGATGACCTTGATCAGGCCGAGCAGGCCCACCCAGATGTAGTCGTCGACGTGCACGCCGAAGTCCTGCTCGACGGTGGCGATCGCGGCGCCCGGACCCCCATACGAGTACGCGCCGTCGATCTTCCCACTACCCCCGACGGACAGCGGCACGTAAAGGTCGCGCGGGATCGACAGCATCGTGACCTGCTTGGTGGCCGGGACGACGCGGACCAGGATCATCGACTGGGTCAGAACGTGGTCGGCGTTGAACTTCGAGTCGTCGTCCGAGCCGAGCAGCAGGACCGTGAAGGGCCCCCCCTGCACCTGCGGGCTGGGCGACGGCGAGGGGGTGAATAGCAGCGTCGGCGCGGGTGATGGCACCTTCACCACCTGGCCGGTGGCCCCGATCGCGGCGGCGGCGGCCGGGATGAAGTAGGCGAAGCCGCCCGCCGCCGCCGATATGGCGATGGCAAGCACGGCAAGGAGAAGGCTGCGTAGAGGGCTTAAGCGCCGGCGCGAAGCTCGGGCGCGGTGCCCCGGTCGGCTACCGAGCGGCACGGGCGAACATTCTAGCCCTGGGCCCGGTTGAGGCTTGTAAGCGGTTGGTTAAGAAGCTAGTGGTGACCCAGAGCGATCTGAACCGCTTTGACGACGAGCAGGATGACGGCCACCACCAGGTAGCCGCGAAGCGCCAGCATCGCGACCCTCCGGCCCAATGACCACTGCGGGCGCTGGAGCAGCGCCAGCCCCGGCATGCGCCAGTTCTCCTTCTCGGCCGCCGACATCGGCGGTTCCGCGACACCACGACCGCTTCGCAAGATCAAGACGGCGGCCGCGAGCATGGCCACGGCCAGGAGCGCGCTGAGCACGACGACCAGCGTGCCCACGTTCAGGGACGGAATCAGAGTCGAGACGACCAGGATCAGCGAGAGCTCGAGCAGCACGCTCACGATCAAAGTCGCGACGACGTTCAACCAGGGCTTGTTGACCCATGGCCCCAGGACCTCGCGATCGTTGCACAGCAGGACGAGGAAGACCGACGCGCTGGGCAGGAGAATGCCCGCCAGCGCCTGCACCGCGGTGGTGATGAGTCCGAGCGGCGCCCTGGGGATGAGGACGATCGCCGCCGACAACGCGACCATGGCCGCGTATGAGCCGTAGAACGTCTTCGCCTCGCGAATGCCGCGGTGCAGCGAGTGGTGGATGCCGAAGACGTCGCCGAATGCGTACGAGGTGGCGAGGGTCACGGCGGACGCCCCGACGATCGATGCGTCGAACAGGAGCACCGCGAAGATCGCGCCGACGACGGGGCCGATGTGCTGCTGGAGCCCGATCGCGGTCCAATACGCGTTGCTGAAATTGCCGAAGTCTTTGGTCCCCGCGAAGGCGGAAGCGGCGGCCATCATGATCGCCGCCGCGCCGACGACCACGACCACGGACCCGATGGCCGTGTCCGCCTTTTCGTAGCTGAACCAGCGCGGCGTGATGCGCTTGTCGACGACGTTGGACTGCTGAAAGAACAGCTGCCATGGGGCCACGGTGGTGCCCACGATGGCGATGATGAGCAGAGCCGCGTCGGAGGTGAACCCGCCCTCGATACCGGGGACGAAAAAGCCCTTGAGCGACGCCACCGGTTCGGGGTGGCTGAGCACGGCCAGCGGCAGGACGAGCAAGCTCACGCCCAGGAACACGAACATGGCGCGCTCCCACCGCCTGAAGTTCCCGCTGACCGTGATGAGGATGAGGATCAGCGCCGCCAGGGGCACCGCGATGTACTGGCTGATTCCGAAGTATTCCGCGGACAGGCTCACGCCGATGAATTCGGTGACGATGGTGAAAAAGTTGAGGATGAAGAGGTCGCCAACCGAGAACCATCCCCAGAACCGGCCGAACCGCTCATTGATAAGGCGCGCATGGCCGACGCCGGTCACCGCCCCAAGCCGCACCACCATCTCCTGGTTCACGATCAGGACGGGGATCAGGAGGAGCAGCGTCCAGAGCAGCGAGTAGCCGTAGTCCTGGCCCGCCTGCGCGTAGGTGGAAACGCCGCCGGCGTCGTTGTCGCCGACCATGACGATGATCCCGGGGCCGACGATCGCGGCGAGGGTGAGCAGGCGGCGGCGCCAGGTCCGGCGGGGGGCGACGTCGCTGAGCCGGATGGTGCCGAAGGCGCCGTGGATGTCGCCGACGTGCGCGGTGTCGAGAACGGCCGAGGTGGGGACCGGGCGCGAGTTTTCCTGCAGTGGCTCGCGCTCAGCCATCCTGGCTCAGACCCCGGAGCTCGCTTCGACCCGATTGCGCCACTGTTCGGGCACCAGGGCCTCAATGACATCGTCCGAGGAGATCGCCCCGATCAGAGTCCCGGCGGCGTCCGTCACCGCGAGCGCCGTCAGGTTGTAATCCGCCATCAACAGGGTCACGTCGGCGAAGTCGGCGTTCCCGTGGACGCAGCAGTTGGTCAGCTCCAGCTCGTCGACCGTGCGGGTGCCGTCAGTGCGCAGCAGGTCGACCACCGCCACGCTGCCCACGTATTTCCCATCCGGCTCGGTGACGAAAACGGTGCCGAGGAGCGCGTGAGGCGACTTGTCATCCGCGCGTACCGCCTCCAGCGCCGCATCGACGGTCGAGTCACGGTTCACCGAGACGTAGTCCGGGCTCATCGTCCCCCCCGCGGTGCTCGGGTGGTATTGCAGAAGCTTGCGCAGCTTGTGCTGCTGGCTTGCCGACATCAGGTCGAACACCGGCTTGCGGCGTGCCTGGTCCAGCTCCCCGAGCAGGTCCGCGGCGTCGTCGGGCGCCATGCGGTCGAGCACCCGCGCCGCCTCCTCATTCGACCTTGACCTGAGGAACTCCACCCGGTGCTCGGCGTCGAGCTCCTCGAACACGTCGGCCGTCAGCTCGGCGTCGCCCTCGACCGCGTGGATGATCTCCTCGCCTTCCTCGTGCGAGGCCCCTTCGACGATGTCCGCGATCTGCGCGGGATGGAGGCGGCGGAGCCGCTGCAGGGGCATCAGCAGCTTGGCGGTGGGGACGTGCCCGACGAAGGGCTGGACGTCCTTCCAGTCCAGGATCGCGTGACGGCGGAGGTCGGGCCGGCCTCGACGAGGCACCCAGCGCCGGAGCATCGCGCGAGGGCTGCGGTCGATGCCCTGCAGCCGCCAGCCATCCTCGTCCTGCGCCAGGACGAGGTCGTGCGCCTGGACGATGCGGCCGCGCGCGACGTCGACGAGATGGCGGCCGAGCACGTCAGCGGCCAGCAGCACCTCGCCGGGTCGCCGCTGGAACGCTGCCGTATGCAGGGTGTGAGTGTTGAGGCGCACGGCACCCGGCGCCAGCTTGTCGATCAGCTCTCGCCCGACGAAGACATCCTGCGCGCCGACGCGAACCTTCAACCCGGTGATCGGCGGGTAACCGCCATCGAGGAGCCTGACGATCAAATCCTCGACTCGACCCACCGGCTCGCCGGCAGGGTTCAGCACGGGGCTGCGCAGGAGCTGCGTCACCATGACCCGCCGATGGTCCCGTGCACGCTTCGGGTGATCCACGTGTCCGTCCTGTGGTCTTTCAGTCATCTGAATACCGCTGAGCGGTCCTCCACTTCGCCAAACCAGCCCGCGCCGACTATCTTGCCATCTTCCTGTCCAGCCCTTGCATGTGCGCGATGATGTGTTCCAGCGCGCGGTCCTGGGCCTTCAGGTGGCTCTGCATCTGCAGGCACTCGTGCAGGATCGCCTCGGCGTCCTGGTAGGTGACCACGGCGCGCTTGTCGGCGGCGCCTCCAAGCACCTGCTGGCCGACCATGATCACGAACATGAGCAGCAGCTGGACGATGTTGCCGAGGAACAGCAGGAAGGCGAACGGGTAGGGGTCGACGCCGTGCAGCGGGCCCCAGACGAAGCCGGCCAGGACCATCCAGACGGCCATGACCCCGGCCGCGACATAGAAGGCCCACATCGTGCCCACGCTGCGAGTGATGGCCGCGCCCAGCCGGCCATTGAAGCCGACGTGCTCGTCGGCCACCTTGGGTGGCGCCTTCAGCTTTCTCTTCTCCGTATGCGGATGTGGCTCGTGGACGAAATCAACCGTTGCCATGGCGCGCTTGCCTCCAATCAAGAAGTGGACGTGATGTGATCCCTTCAGTCACGATGCCCGCCCGTTGCCACCTCGATCGCTTCCCGAGTCTCGGGCACCAGCCAGATCAGAAGCGCCAGGGCGGCGACGTACTGCAACCACCAGATGCCCGACAGCATGCTCAGTCCGAGTCCCGCGAGCGTGACGCCGGCCATGAACGCGCAGGTGATCGTCTCGGCGACGTCGGCGCGGAGCGAGGCGCTGTCGATGATCCGGTTCGCCCGGTTCTTGCCCAGGGCCAGGACCGGCATGGCCACCAGCGCCACCGCCGCGACGCCGATTCCGAGGAGCGAACCGTCGGGCTTCAAGCCGAAGAACAACCCCGCCAGCGACGTGCCCACGACATAGATACATAAAAGGACGAGGAGAACCGCGGCAACGCGGGCCGTCCACGCTTCCAGACGCTCGACCTCGCCCGAGGCCGCGCCTGAAGCCTCCACCGACAGGCGCCGCAGCAGCACGATGCCGCTCAGGAGCTCGATCAACGAGTCGAAGCCAAACGCGCTGAGCAGCACGCTGCGGGCGATGATTCCGGCCGCCAGCGCCGCGACCGCCTCGACGACCATCCAGCCGACGGTCACCAATTCGAGCCTGACCCCGATCCCGACGGCGTGCGCTCGGTGCCGGGTCGCCGCCGTGCTCACTCGGGCGGGCTCGGCATCAGCAGCAGCGGACATTCCGTGCCATGAGCGATCGTTTTGGCGACGTCGCCGAAGATCCGCTCGCGCAGATTGTGTGAGCGGTGGCTGCCGATCACGATCAGGTCCGCCTGAAACTCCGCCGCCTTGGCCAGGATGAACTGGGCGAGCTGGTCGGGCCGGTGGCTGTCGATGTCGGATGAGGCCTTGACACCCGCTTCGACGAGCTGCCGGGCGATCGCCTCGCCGAACCGGAACGACTCCGGGATGGTCTCCTGCTCCAGAACGGCCACCGGCGTCACGATCCGCTCCCGCATGTGGATCACCAGGACGGTGGAGCCGAACGCATGGGCGAGCCCGGCGACCACCGGCACGGTCTCACCCGCGTCTTCGGAGTCACCCACGGCCAGCAGGATCTTGCCGAACATCAAGCCCTCCTCGTGATGAATCGATTGCCTCGGGGTTGATTATCGGAGCGGATCACCGTCCGCTGACGTATCTGGCAGATCCACGTCGAGACGATCGCGTTCCGGGGCGCTGCTGCCGGCTCCCCTCTCGCCCATCGCCCACGGGTTCGCGATGCGCCGGCCTATTTCGGCGCGGCCGTCATCGTGTCTGGTTGAACTCACCCTGGCGCGGGTTCGCGATACACGTGACGCCGTATGGTCCGCCGGTGAATTGAACAACGACCCGCGCCCAGGTCCGACGGACGACCGTGGTCGACGTACCGGCGCCGCTCGTCGTCGTCGGACTCTCGAACTTCGGATACACGGTCGCGGTCCACGTCCACGACTGGGTCGTACCCGTCACGACGACCTCAAAGGTCACCGGCTGGCCC
The DNA here is from genome assembly GCA_004299235.1 of bacterium. Classification (NCBI taxonomy): domain Bacteria; species bacterium. Next base: position 77,041 of record SCQL01000002.1, on the reverse strand, counting down.
GGAGCTGTCACCAGCACGTTCGTGTTCTGGCTGTCGATTCGGCACGACAGCGAAACCGGGGCCGGCACCGGTGATGGGCCCGGCGTGGGGTTCGGAGACGGCGAGGGCGACGGCGTCGACGATGGTGCCGGAGACGTTCCCGGCCGCGGTGACGGTGTCGAACGCGGTGTTGCCGCGGGCGCCGGCGACGGAGCCGGTACGCCGACGCTGCTCGGGGAAGGAGACCGGCTCGGAGACGACGACGGCGTCGCGACGGTCGGTGACGGGGAGACGGCTACCGTCGCCGCGCGGGCGTGACCCGCGGACCTGTGCGCCAGGGACATGCCGATCAGCGCGCCGACGGCCGCGACTCCGACGACGACCGCGACGATTACGGCCCGCTTATTGATTTTTCGGCTCCGCGAACCGCGCCGAAAAGCTCGGGTCGAATGGCTGGACGAAGTCCGTCAGTTGCCATTCGACCTCAAGCGCGCGCACGGGCACGGTGTGCAAGTGTGACGTATCCCGCGGGCCCACCTCGGGCTCAGGCTTCAAAAATGGCGCCCCGCGAGGGATTCGAACCCCCGACCTTCTGCCTAGAAGGCAGCTCCTACTGTAGTAAGCGCTAGGAAGGCCGATTTCGAATTGGGGTTCGAGTCCTCCGACCTGGGCCGTAGTTTCCGTAACGCGAACCGGATCGAGGTGTGTGGACCGACGATCGACCTAAGCCGGACGATCCGGCGACATGGTGTCGAATCCGCCGATTAGCAGGCGTTGATCAGGCACGAAATGCGCGCCGCGACAGTGGCCAGGATCCCCCAGTCGGGCGTAGCGATCAAGGTCATCCCTGTACAGTAGCCAGCATCTCTGCGGTGGCTCCCGACAGGCGCGACGACCCCAAGCAGCAAATCCAGTACGCCGTCGACAAGCTGCCAGCTGGCGATCGGATCGTGCGATCGGCAGGGCTGGACGCTATCGGTCAGCGTGATATCGGCGCCCGCGTGCCCGCCGGCCTGCCACACGACGCCGACCACCAGGTAATGAGTGTCTTGCGATTCATCGCCGCGTATGTGATCGACTCCGGGGCTCGGATCATCGCCGGCCAGACGTTCGCGTACGGATGGACCATGCTGCGATTCAACGATTCACGCCCGAGCATCTTGGAGATCGAGGAAGACACCGAACCGCTGGGTCCCGACCATCCCACACATTGGGGACCGGGGGTTCAGCGAGCGATCGCGTTGCGGCGGGCCGGTGAAGCAGTGATGCGCCGCAATCGGCTCACGGGCCAGGCCGACTACCCGAACCGAGGACACTTCGCTCTTGCGTGCGTCCACATCACCGACGACTACACAGGAAGGCTCGTCGCCGAGCGCGGTACGGTCGACCGATCAACCTCGCCTTGGGGCTCGGGTTGGCAGCTGCATTGCGGTGGCGCCGATCATCCCGCCGACCAGTGGCACCGTCACCACCTCACTCACCTGGTCCACCCGCGACCATTCGTCATGCCGTACCTATGTATGCCGGAAGGCTCGATGGTCGTGTTCGAAGAGGGTCGCGCGATCGTTTGGGGGCCCGGCTCGAACGCCGGTGCACCCGATCCTGAAGATCCACACGCGTGGCGCCTCGCCTGACGGCCAAGCGTCTCTGGAGGATCGGGTGGGGGCGCGGCGCGGCCAACACGTACTCGGAGGCTGGACTCGGTAGGACAGAGTGACTTCGGTTCGCGTTACGGAAAGACGAGAGCCGACGACAATTTCGCAAGAGGGTTCGCAGTGGGGGTCGCAGTCAAGTCCACAAAACCGGCCTAAACGAGATCAAAAACGCGTTCACAACTCCGGACAGTATCCGTAAACACATGCGTGTGCTTACTGCCAGTCAAGTAGTCGCTCAAGTGGCGCATGCCAGTTACGTTTCGAGCTCACCGGAAGACCAAACCACCCGAGAGAGAGTTGGCCAGAAATCAGTTTCGACATCGACCAATGGGCTGATCGGGAACCAGCTCCGAGTCACCTGAGCCTCCGCGCAGAGACCATCGACAAGCGCCGAGACCGCGAGTCAACTGGCGCGGCGGGGTGGCCAGCGCCGGCGTCGAAGTAGGTCCCGGTCCTGGCGGCGCATAGCCAGCGCGGCGGCCTGTGTCTGAGCTTTGTCTCTCCGAACGAGTTCGCGACGCAGAGCGAGAAACAGGCTCGCGTCGCTGAGGCGACGGGCGTGCCGCGGCGTGATGCCCAACTCGGCGGCGATCTGACCAAATGTCAGGCCGAGCCGGCGAAGGCAATGCACCGAAATCAAGCGGTACAGCCGACGGTTCCGCTCAGGATGTGCGTGGAGTTCATCCACGAGTGCAAGCTCGCGATCGCGCCACACTCTCGCTTTTGGAAGGACCCCTTCGACAAAAGACCACGACCGTTCCAGGTCCTCCTCCGCGAACTTCTCCGGCGCAGGCCAGCCCCTATGCGGTCTCGGATAGGACGCAAGGACCTCAGCGTCCACGTAGTAAGCGCCGTGCGGCCCTCGAATCGCCCGCAGCCGTCCCGTCCGGATGTGGACTCGCAGCGTCTCGACGTGGCACCTCAGACGGTGGGCAGCTTTGTCTAGCTTCACCAGCCTCAGCGCTCGCATTTCACCAAATCTCGCAGATTCAAGGTGAGTGGGACCTTTCTGAATGGAGATTGTATAGATATGAAACGGCACGCGCCTCGCTGGCGAACCTCGCCCTCGGCCCACGTGCGACCGGGGGTCAGACTCGGACCCCGGTATCCACGGGATTCGCTGGTGCTGAACATCGCTTCGCCGCGGATCGTCCCGATGTCGGATGAACACTTTGCGCGCGCGGTTGAAGTCCTCGCCGAGCTGCTGGTGGACCTAGGACGACGCGAAGGGGATTCCCCTTCAACGAAGTCCGTGATAAGACGTGTCCGTGTCTGATAAGCCATCGCCATTCGTGAGCAGCGCCGTTCGCGTGGCGACGTACACACGAATCTCAACCGACGAGGAACACCAGCCGTTCTCGCTCGAAGCCCAAGCGCAACGTCTGGGTTCGTACATACAGAGCCAGGACAGCTGGCAACTCGTTCATCGCTTCACCGATCAGATGAGCGGCTCGACTCTGGATCGTCCCGGTCTTCAGCAAGCGTTCGCTTTCGCGCGAGCGAAGCGTTACGACATGCTGCTCGTCTATCGAGTCGACCGTTTGTCGCGCTCCGTCCGAGGCCTGGCGCAGATCCTCGAAGACCTCGACCACGCCGGCGTGAGTTTCCGCTCCGCGACGGAGCCCTTCGACACCGGTACGGCGGCGGGTCGGATGATGGTCCAGATGCTCGGCGTATTCGCCGAGTTCGAGCGGGCGACTCTGATCGACCGTGTGATTGCGGGCATGGAGCGCAAGGCTGCTCGCGGCGAGTGACTCGGTGGGCAAGCTCCTTACGGCTATCGCCTCAACCGAGACACGGCGCTCTTGGAGACGAACGAGGCAGAAGCGCCCGTCGCACGCCTGATCTTCGACCTCTACACGAAGAAGCGACTTGGCGCGCGCGGCGTGGCGAGCTATTTGTCGCACCACGGCTACCGGTCGCGACCCGGTCAGCTCTGGAGCCATGTCAGCGTCCTCAACGTGCTCCGGAATCCGGCGTACGTGGGCAAGATCGCCTTCCGCGACGTGCGGTACGACGCGCCTCACCCTGCGCTCATCGAAGCTGACGTCTTCGCCAAAGCCGAACGCCTTCTGCGATTGCGTTGCGAAGACGCTTCGGCACGGCGCAGCAACACCACCGACTTTCTGCTCAGTGGGCTCGTTGTGTGCGCCTCGTGTGGGAAGCGCTACGTGGGTACCGCCGCTCATGGCCGCAACGCGCGCTATCGCTATTACACGTGCTTCTCAAGGAATCGCCACGGCAGGCAAGGCTGTCGCTCTGACGTTCTGCGGGCGGATCTGCTCGACCAGGCGGTCCTTGAGTCTCTGATGGCTACATATGCGGACTCAGAAGTCGTCGGTGCCGCTATCGAGCGTTGGCACTCACGGGCCGCCGAACAAGGACCCGACAGCGCGTCACAGGTCCGGCGCCTGGAGGCGGAGATTTCAGGGAACGAGTCTGCCGTGCAGCGCTACTTCGACGCCTTCGAGAACGGCCGGCTACCTGAGACGCGGTTCGCTAGTCGAGTTGACGCCCTTGAGCGTCGGTTGACTGACCTTCGTGCAAAGCTCGAGGAAGTCCGCGACTCCGCGAAAAGCGTCGAGGCGCCGAGCAAGAAGGCCGTGCGGGACGTGGAGGAGGCACTCCGCGACGCGATGCTCAACGGCACGCCCGGACAGCGAAAGCGCTGCTCAAAGAGCTGATCGTCGAGGTCAGGGTCGAGAGTCGCGACAAGATCGTCCCAACCTTCCGGCTTCCCACTGCGCCGGTTCGCGTTACGGAAGCAGTGGTGGGCCGTAGCTCATATAAGGCGACGCTCCGGCGGACAGGAGCCTTGGAGATCCTCCGCCGCGCGCAATCCAGCCGCACCCAGAGTCGAGTGAGCTTGCGTGACCAAGAGACCAACGACATTCAGACGCCTTCGAACACGCTGTGCCAGGCCTCTGGATCGTCACTGCGGCCCGCCAAGTCTTCAGCTGAACGACTACAAGATGTACTACATGAAACGCGGCGATTATCGAAGGCCGGAGATCACAGCCTGGATCACCTCTATCGACAGCCCATTCGACTGGCTACCTTTTTGGCCTGACGGTGATGTCATCACCGGCACCAGTGAAATGTCAACCCCATCAAGTGTCTTCCAAAAGACGCTAGCGATGGCCTTGCCATCTGGACAGCGAACAAAGACGTACTGTCCGCCTTGAATCGTCTCGACGCTAGAACAGAGCGGTCCCGTATAGCCTGGCCCAATTTTCTGATTAATCACGAGAGGAGCCGACGGGTGGAGATCCAAGAATTCGTTGAGCTGAACTTCGGTCCCGTCTATCGTGTAATCCAGCGTCACCGACCCGCCTGTCATTGGGGCCGGCTCGCTCGCCGGAACAACCTCTGGCACGTATGTGACCGAGTTCAGCGCAATCCCCGCACGCGGCTCCACGATTAGCACCTGGAATCCTGAAAGGCGACTCGCCTCGTCGATAGACGTGATGATGGGGTGACCCGGCCAACCCATGTGGGCCGGAAAGTTCCCGCCCGACGACTGCGTGACCGGTTTCCCGAATACGAAGGCAGGTCGCGTCAACGTCGTGACCGCAATGGCCGTCCCACCAACGAGTGTCACGAGGATAGCGGCAACGATTGCAACCGCCAGACGGTGACGCTGACCAACATGGACCCCGGTGATTCGGGACACTGGTGGTCGCATGCCGTGCGCTCGCTCCCACACGACATCTGGCTCGATCACACGGACGGTTCTAATCCGGGTGGCCAACGTCCCCTCGCTGAACTCTGCGTTCATCTTGAGCCCCTCCTTTCGAGTTCCTGTTTGAGCGCCAAAAGCGCTCGTCGCGTAGCGGCTCTAGCAGCGACTGGCGAGAGGCCCACCGCCTTACCGACTGACTCGTAGTCGAGATCGGCCCCGAAGCGTAGACCGATCAACGTGCGGCTGTGCCCAGGCAACGAGCGGATCGCCGCGACTATGTCCGCGGACTCGACGCGAGCGTCGACGTCAGGCCAAGGCTGGCCTTTCCGCTCGAGTAACAGGAATACTCGTTCGACCAACATCCTTCGCCGGCGTGCGGCACGACCGAAGTCGCGGGCTGTGTTCTGGACGATCCGCCACAGCCAAGCCTCGATGCCGCGTCCCTTCGCCGTCCAGCGTGGAAGTGCCCTCATGGCGCGGAGCAACGACTCCTGCGCGATGTCCTCGGCTTCGGCATCGCTGCTGGCGACCAACGCGGCGAACCTGCATACAGACTCCCCATAGCGGTCCCAGAGCTCCTGTGGCGTCAAAGCACCGGTGCTAGCACGGGAACGCCGATCTCCCTCGAGCGTTGCCACGGCGACCTCGCTCACATAACTACTAACGCCACGATTCGGAGTTAGCGGCCGCGGCTGCCTCACATTCGCCATTTGACCTCATGGCCACGCCGAGTGGGCCATGGGTAGCGCCCGCGAATGATGGAGTACGCCGCGGGCTCGGCAGATTACGTCGTGTGGACGCCTGACGGCCACTCCTGGGTCGCTCAAGATGTCCAGGACGGAAGCGTGACCAGCTTCGGGCTACCGGCGGACGGCATGCACTTCGCGCAGTTTCCGTTTATCGCCGGCAATGATCTCATTTGGTGGTCGGGAGGTCTAACCACGTTGGTCGACCTAAGCACGGGAAGAGGCTTCGACTTTCCCGGAGGCTCTGCCGCCGGAGCCGGCGATTTGCTTGTGCTCACTGGCATCCGAGGTACCAGGGAGACACTTTCAAGCGTAAGGGTGTCGACGCTGGGGCCAATCACCAACTGCCCACACTAAGACATCAAAGCTGCCGGGTTGGCGCCCCGCGAGGTGTCTGAGTTCAAGACATAAGCGACCGGTAGTCGGGTGCATGTCTCAGGACATAGTGGACTCCACCTGGAGGTGGGGCCATGGATCTTGGGCGGTTCCTCGTGGAGGCAGTCGTCGTCAGCGGAGCCAGCCCAACTGAGCTGGCACGGTCTCACCCAATCTCCCGCAGCTCGACCCCGGCCGTGACAGTCAGCCGGCCGCTCTCAACACCGGGTCTACGATCTCATGAGACATAGAGCAAAAGAGTCCACTATGTCCTGAGACAGGACATTGGCGCCCCGCGAGGGATTCGAACCCCCGACCCTCTGCTTAGAAGGCAGATGCTCTATCCACTGAGCTAGCGGGGCGGCTGCGCCATTCGGGAGAATACGCGCAAGGCTCGCGAGCACGCGCACACGCTTGGGGCACAGAGTATGAGCGAGAAACTGGAGCGGCTGAAGGCAATCCTGGCCGAGGTCACCGACCTCAGCCGCGCCGCCGCGTTGCTCGAGTGGGACCAGGAAACCTACATGCCGCCCGGCGGTGTCGCCGCGCGCGCTGAGCAGCTCTCGACGCTCCTGCGGATGTCCCACGTCCGCCTCATCTCCGACGACGTGGGCCGCCTGCTCGACGCGCTCGAGGACGAGGTTTCGAGCCGGCCGTTCGACTCATACGAAGCGAGCCTGGTCCGCGTGACGCGACGGGATTACGAGCAGGCTCGAAAACTGCCGCCCGAGCTGGTGGCGGAGGCCGCGGCGGCGGGTTCCACCGCACGCCCGGTATGGGAGAGGGCGCGCCGCGACGCCGACTTCAAGCTCTTCGCCCCATACCTCGAGAAGAACGTCGAGCTCAACCGCCGGATCGCTGACTCACTCGGCTACCAGAAGCGGCCTTACGACGCATTGCTCGACCGGACGGAGCCGGGCATGACCACCAACGAGCTGGAGACGATTTTCGACCAGCTCAAGAAGGCCATCGTGCCACTGATCGCGGATATCGCGCGGCATGCCGACGCCGTCGACGACCGGGTGCTGTATCGCGGGTTTGAGCCGGCGCTTCAGGTCAGGTACGCCCTCGAGCTCGTCTCCACGCTCGGCTACGACCTCGAACGCGGCCGGCAGGATATCTCGACCCACCCTTTCTCCACCTCGTTCGGGCCCGGCGACGTGCGCATCACCACCCGCGTATCGCGCGACTTCTTCAACGAGTGCCTCTTCGGCTCGATCCACGAGTCAGGCCACGCCATGTACAACCAGGGCATCGGCCATGACCTCGATCGCACTCCGCTGTGGGATGGAGCCTCGCCCGGTGTGCACGAGTCGCAGTCCCGCCTCTGGGAGAACCTGATCGGCCGCGGCCGCGCGTTCTGGAAGCACTTCTACCCCAGCCTCCGCGCCACTTTCCCGGAGCCGCTGCGCGGGGTCGATGACGAGGCGTTCTTCAGGGCGGTGAACAAGTCGTACCCATCCCTCATCCGCGTGGAGGCGGACGAGGTGACCTACAACATGCACGTCCTGCTCCGGTTCGAGCTCGAGAACGAGATGCTCGAGGGCACGCTCAAGGTGAGGGATCTACCGGAAGCGTGGAGGGCTCGGGTCGAGTCGTACCTTGGCGTCGATGTGCCGAACGACCGCGAGGGCGCCCTGCAGGACATCCACTGGTCGTCGGTCAGCTTCGGGATCTTCCCGGGCTACACCCTCGGCAACCTGATCGGCGCGCAGCTCATGGAGAAGATGCGGGCCGACATCCCCGACCTGGACGCGCAGATCGAAAAGGGCGAGTTCACGAACCTGCTCGGCTGGCTGCGGAAGAACGTGCACCGGCACGGCCGAAAGTTCACGCCGAACGAGCTGCTCGAAAGGGCAACGGGCAAGCCGCTCACGGCGGCACCGTGGATCGAGTACGTCCAGAGCAAGTTCGGCGCCCTGTACGGGCTGGAGTCCACCAGGGACTAGCTAGTTCCGATAGGGAAAGTCGCCCGCGCGCGCGACCAGGCCGGGCAGTTCTCTACCGAGCTGCCCGCCCAGCCACCGCGAGGTCTCGATCAACGCCGCCAGGTCGATGCCGGTATCGACGCCGAGGCCGCGTAGCAAGTAGACCAGGTCCTCGGTGGCGATGTTGCCCGTCGCCTTCGGCGCGAACGGGCACCCTCCCGCTCCCCCGACCGAGGCATCGAGTGAAACCACCCCCTGGTTGAGCGCCTCCACCGCGTTGGCGAACCCGGTGTTGCGCGTGTTGTGAAAATGAGCCCCGGCGGCCGCCCCGAGTCGCCTGGCCCCCCCGACCAGCTCCTTGACCTGAGCCGGCACCCCGACCCCGATCGTGTCGGCCAGGCAGATTTCATCCGCGGGCACCGCCATCAGGCGCTCGACGATGCCGAGCACCCGTTTCGCCGGCACCGGTCCCTCGAACGGACAGCCGAACGAGACGCTCACCGTGACCGTGATGGGAAGCCTGTCGACGCGCGCTCGCGCCACCAGCGCCAGCGCCGTTTGCAGCCCCTGCTCGGTGGTGGCGTTCTGGTTGCGCCTTCCGAACTCGTCGGTGGCGGCAAACGCGTAGTGGACCTCATCGACGCCCGCCGCCAGCGCGCGCTCGTAGCCCCTTTCGTTGAGGACCAGGCCGGCATATGCGGTTCCCGGCCGCCGCCGCAGCGCCGCCATGACGCCCTCCGCCCCCGCCATCTGCGGGACGAGTTTGGGGTTGACGAAGCTCGCCGCCTCCATGCGCCTGAGGCCGGCCGCGGCGAGGCGATCGCACAGCTCGGCCCGAACGGCGACGTCGAGGACCCGCGCCTCGTTCTGCAGCCCGTCACGGGGGCCGACGTCGCAGACGATGACCGACACACAGATAAGGTAGATCGGCTGTGCTCATCAGCGTCCGCGTCCATACCCGCGCGTCGCGGGCGAAGGTGGCCTGGAAGGATGAGGGGCTCGAGGTCTGGGTGACCGCGCCGCCGGTCGCCGGCGCCGCCAATCAAGCCGTTTTGCAAGCGGTCGCCGGCGAGCTCGGAGTGCCGATCTCGGCGGTCAGGTTGCGTTCAGGAGCACGCGGCCGGACCAAGCTGGTGGAGGTTGCGCGCGCCACGCGACGAGGGGCGGGCGGCGGAAGCGTGGCGCCCCGCCGCCCGTCGATCATCAGCCGGCGCCGGCCGTGACGTTGGCGGTGTAGATGTTCTGGTCGAGACCGCCGGTGTCGAAGCAGGCGCGAAACGACGACAAGCAGGTTCCGCCCGCCGCCGGGTCGCCGAGCACGTCATCGCCGTCGACGCCCCCGGTGCCCCCGCCACCCAGGACCGCGTCACGCTGGTCGGTCCAGACCGCGGCGATGGAGCCGCCGACGGCCGAGACCGTGATGTAGTCGCCGAAAAACGGCACCAGCCGCCCGCCGAACTGCTCGAGGTTGGGGTTGGTGAACGCGGTGGTCAGCTCCTGGTGCGACCAGCTGGCTCCACCATTGGTCGAGCTCGAGTACCGCACCGCCAGGCACGCGCTGCCCACGCCGGTCGGACTGTTGCAGGGCGGGCGGGTCGGTTCGTAGTTGACGTCATGCCGGCTGTCGTAATCAACGACGCTCAGCCGCCCGCTCGACGCCGTGATCCACGGAAAGAACTGATGGCCGGACGCCTGCGGGTCGACCGCCGCGGCGGTGGACCAGATCGCGCCGCCGCTGCTCGACTTCACGAACTGGGTCTGCCCCTGCCCGGAAGGCAGGGCGGTCATGAACGCCATGTAGATGTTGCCGCCATCGGTCGCGATGGTCGGCTGGGCGAGGTCGAAGCGAGGGAAGGTGAAGCCGGTCGGGCAGGCGAACAGGCCGTCGCCACAGTCACGAGCGCCATTCCCGGAGAAAGCGCTCGAGGTGAAGGGGTTGAACTGCACGACGATGCTCGCCTTGCTGAAGGTCTGCCCGCCGTCGGAGGAGCTGGCGAAGGCGGCCCCCTCGACGAAATTGCCGCCCAGGGCCCTGGTGCCGCCGGTGGTGGCGAACCACGAGACGTAAACCTGGCCGCTGGGACCGATCGCGATGTTCGGGCCCTGGTTGTTGCACACGCTGCTGATCTTCATCGGCGCGCTGAAGGTGGCGCCGTGGTCGGTCGAGCGCGAGAAGACGATCTCGTTGCAGCCTCCACCGTGGAAATCGGACCACGCCGCGTAGACGTTGCCGGCAAAAGGCGAGCCGGTCTGGTCGACCTGGATCCCGGTCTTGTCATTGAAGGATCCCAGCCCGAAGGTGTTGGCCGCGAGGATCACGGTCCGCACGTAACGCGAACCGTCAGTCGTGCTGTCGGAGGGGTTGGCTGGGGCGTAGGTCGCCACCCACACATCGCCGGTGTTGTCGCGGAACGCCCCGGATCTTCCATCCTCGAAGCCGCGGTTGAAGTTGTTGCCCATGAAAAAGAGGTTGCCATCCTTGTCCCAGGCCTGGACCGGGTCGCCGGCGGCGATGGCGCCGCCGAGCGCCATCTGGTGCACCGGGCTGGCGAGGCCCTGAGCGGAGGCGTCATGCAAGTAGCCCGGGAGCAGGGTGTCGACCCAGGTCGTGCCCCCGTTGCCGGAGCGGTAGAAACCGGCCCACGCGTCGTGGTTGGTCGGCACCGTGCAGTAGTCGTTGCTGCCTGACGTGCGCACCATCGTGTTGCGCGGATCGATCGCCAGGGTCGGCTCGTTCTGCATGCGCCGGTCGGTGCCGCATCGGACCAGGGTGGTGTCGGTATAGGTCCCGCCACTCAGCTGATCGGCGCTGAGGTACACGCTGCCCGCGTCATGGGTCACCCGGATGTTGGCCGGCGGGCCGGCCGCGCCCGGTGAGGCTTGGGCCAGCACCACGACCAGGGTGCACGGCAAGAGCAGGAATCGAATTCGTCTCACCACTACCTCCTTGCTGGCCGATCGGAGCGCCGAGCGCCACGCCGCTCGAGTGCCCCTGCCTTCTCCACCGAGCCTGCCACAAACCGCCGCCCCCCGCCAGTCTCGAATTCAGCCGCACCCGCCGCTAGGGCGAAACCAGGTCTCGCATCGGACGCGCGCCGGCCGCCTGGCCCAGCCGCCCGACGCCCAACAGGTCCTCGATCGTCGCCAGAAGGGAGTAGTGGGTATATGGCTGGTGGCTCACCCGGTGGCTGAGCCAGCGCCCCACGACCAGGGTCAGGACGCGATTTCCGGCGCTGCCGTCGTCCTCGTCCCAGGTGATGAGCAGGATCGCGTCGTCGCCCCAAGCCTTCGAACGCATGATCAGGGTCACGGTCTGGCGCAGCCAGTCGTCGCCGGCCGGCACCGGGCAGTCGTGGGTGTCGTGGCACCGGTCGGGAGTGATCCAGGCGAAACGCGGGGCCGGGCCGGCGAGGTCGGCCGCGAGCGAGGTGAGGGGCACGACGTTGGCGGGGCATCGCCCGCCGTAGAAGGCGAATGGGTTGTGGCCCGGGTCATATGGGAGGGGGCTGTCGAGGCAGTCCCGCGAGGCAAGGCCCTCCATATAGGCGCGCCAGCTCACCCCGGCCGCGGTCAGCTGGTCGCCGAGGTCTGATCTCGGGAGGACGTGGTAGCCGTCATCCGCCACGCCCCAGGTCTGCCCCGACGTCAGCGCCAGGTAGTTCGGCACGCTGGGGCGCGCCACCGCCCGGTAGTTCACCGCCTCCCTGTACCTCGCCGCGAGCGACGCCGTGAAGGGCCCGGTCAGCGCCTCCTGCGGCGATTTGTTCTCCATCACGATCACGAACACGTGCCGCGGCGCCGGCGGCGCCGCCTGGGAGCCGGCCGTGCAGGCGCCCAGAAGCAGACCGGCCAGGGCCAGACCGGCGAGCCGTGACCTGGCTCCCATCACCTTCTTATCGTGCGGCCTCGGGCGTCGTCCGCAGCCACTCGAACGCCGCCCGGGGCGCGCCCGCCGGTGGTAGCCTCTGCCCACCATGACCGAGGTCCGGGTGAACAGTGAGCTGGTGGTGCGATGCGAATGCGGGTTCGAGGCTCGCGGCCGGGTAAAGACCCTCGTCCCCATCGTTCAGAAGCACGGCCGGGAAGCGCACAACATGAAAGTGACGCGCGAGCAGGTGCTCGCAATGGCACGCCCGAGCTGACACGACGCCCTCGGCGCGGCGAACCCTGGGCGACCTCCGGGCCGGTCCAGGCCGAGGTGTTCGTGCTCCGGCTGCGGGCTGGGAGCGCCGAGCTGGCCGGGCCCTGCGGCCCGGATCCCTGGTATGTCGAGGTCGGGGCCGACGACGATCCGGTGGCGGTCGTAGCGCGGCTCTCGCGCGACCTCATGGGCCCCCCTCTCCTCGTGCACTCGACCTCGTGGCGCCGCCACCGCGGGTCGGTCGTGCTGAGCTTTGTCGTCGTCAACGCGGAGCACCAGGCGCCCCAGCTGGCCGGCGTACCGATCACCCGCATCGAGCTCGCCCGCGCGGGGACCACGAGCGCACCCACCGCGATCGCCTCCTGGCAGGTCCTGGAGCACGGCCTCCGCCATCTCGCGTGGCTCGCCAAAGAAGACGCCACCGTCAAGGCCACGCTCAGCGACGAGTGGAAGCAGGTGCTGGCGGATTACGTGCCGGAGCCGTTCCGGCACCTGACATAGAGGTTTCGGGTACTTCCGCACCCTCCAGCGTTTGTTCTGGCCGGAGAGGGCGATGGGAGCGGTATCCCTGCCCGAAGCCAGGAAGCCAGGAGGCAACGGATGTACAAGTTACGACTCGCGATTCTCGGGGTGAGCGCCGTCGTGGTTCTGGGAACCGGAACCGCCCTCGCCAGCACGGCGACGACCGCCGGCGACGGCAACTCCGATTCGCACGGCGACAGCGTCTCATTGGCGGCACGGACGACGTGCCCGCACGGTCCGGGCGACACCCACGGCGATTGCGTCAGCGCGATCGCATCGAGCAAGGCCGAGTCCAAGACCGAGGACGCCTGCAAGGCGGGCGACCGCACCGAAGACGCTTCTGAGAAGGCGGGCGACCGCACCGAAGACACCTCCGAGAAGAGCGGCCGCGCCAGCAAGGCCGGCGACCACGCCGAGGACAAGTCGGAGAAAGCCGCCGACCGCACAGAGGACTCCTCGGAGAAGGCGAAGGTCAAGGCCTGCGAGGCCGCCGGGCACCCGGCCGGCTAGGGGGTTCTAACGATGACCTGGACTGATACCAGCCGCTCCGCGTAGAAGTTGATGCCGGCGGCGGCAGGGGTCATGCCCGGCTCCTGCCGCCCCGGAACGGATCCGGCGCGGCTCAAGCGCGGCCGGGATTGTCGGCCGCGGCGGTGACGATCGTCGCATTCTCCTGCTGGAGCTTCACCTCGCCGATCGTGCACGCGACCGTGGTCGTCGCCTTGTAAGGCGACGTCGGTCACGACACCGCGCCCCGCGTCTCGTCGAGGCGCGGGTGGCTCGGCGTCAGGGCCGCAAAACACGCCCCTCGGTCATTTTGTTGCCGCTCGCACAATTTCGCGAATCACCCGGATCTACGGTGACCTGATTCGCCCGCCTAGAGCAGGTTTTGGCTGGCCAGCGGAAGTCGCCGCAAGAGACTGAGGAGGAGATTAACTCAATGATTCCCAAGAGGCTCCGGTTAGGGCGTGGTCTGATCGGGGTCATCGCATTAGCTGCCGCGGTCGTCCTCGGCGGCTGTGGATCCGTGGGCGGAACCACTCCCACCACCCCCCCGTCGCTGGTGGCGCTTCTGCTGCCCGACAACACCACCTCGCGCTGGGAAGGCCAGGACCGGCCGAACCTGATAGCCGCGTTCAAGAAGCATTCACCCAGCACGACGGTCGTCGTCTACAACGCGCTGAACGATCCCAGCAAGCAGCAGTCGCAGGCCGAAGCGGCGCTGGCCAAAGGGGCGAAGGTTCTGATCGTGATTCCGGTCGACGCCGTCGCCGCCGCCAGCATCGTGACCGAGGCGCATCAGCAGAAGGTCCCCGTGATCGCCTACTCACGGCTGATCAAGAACACCAACCTTGACTACTTCATCGGCAAGGATTCAGAGGCCGTGGGCAAGATCCAGGGCCAGTGGCTTGCGGATCACACCAAAACCGGCGACAACATCGCGCTGATCAACGGTTCGCCCACCGACAACAACGCGCACCTCTTCAACAAGGGCTACATGAGCGTCTTGAAGCCGCTGTTCGATTCGAATGAGCGGCACCTGGTCGGCGACCTGTGGACCGACGGCTGGGACCCGGCCAAGGCCCAGGAAGAGATGGAGCAGGTCCTCACCAAGACCAGCAACAACGTGCAGGGCGTCCTCTCGGCCAACGATGGGATGGCAGGCGGGGTCATCGCGGCGCTGCGCGAGCACAACCTGGCCGGCAAGGTGCCGGTGACGGGTCTCGATGCCACCTTGGCGGGTACTCAGCGCATCCTGCTCGGGACCCAGGGCATGTCGGTGCTGCAGCCGATCCCGGTCTTCGCGGACGATGCCGCACAGCTCAGCGTGTTTCTCATCAAGGGCGAGAAGCCGCCGGCCGACTTCTTCCAGTCGGTGACCAAGAACGGCGCGGTGGACGTCCCCACGGTCTTCGTGCCGACGGTCCCCATCACCAAGGACAACATCCAGGTGCTGATCCAGAACGGCCTCTACACGAAGGCCGACCTCTGCAAGGACATCCCGGCGGGCACGGGTCCCTGCTGATTCACTGACGGGCCTACCGGTGCAGCGAACCACGGTTTCCAATCAACTCAATCCCGATAGCGAGGCCTCGGCGAAAGCCGAGCCTCGCCTTCGGGCGGCGGTCCGGGGTCTGGGCCGCGGGCTCCGGCTGCGAGCCGTCCAGGGCGATTGGGGAGTCGTCCCAATCATCGTCGGCCTGGCGCTCGTGTGGGCCTGGTTCGACTTCCAAGACCCCCACTTCCTGACCCCCCGCAACCTCAACAACCTGATCCTGCAGATCGCGGTCACGGGGACCGTCGCGATCGGCGTCGTCCTCGTCCTGCTGCTCGGCGAGATCGATCTCTCAGCCGGCTCGGTGGTCGGGCTGAGCGCCGCCATCCTGGGCGTGCTGGTGGTGGATCACCACTTCAGCTGGTGGCTGGCGACGCTGGTCATGCTGGCCGCGGCGGCAGCCATCGGCGCCTTCCAGGGCGGCTGGTCCGCGATCGTCGGCGTCCCCTCCTTTGTCGTCACGCTGGCCGGCCTGCTCGGTCTGCTCGGGCTGCAGCTGCACGTTCTCGGCAGCTATGGGACGTTGAATGTCCTCGATCCCACGATCCTCAGCCTGACCACCACCTACCTCGAGCCCAGCTTGGGCTGGGTGGCGGTGGGGCTCATCTCATTGCTGTACGGGCTGAACGGGCTCTGGCAGCGCAGGGCAAGGCGGCGGGCCGGGCTACGGCTGCCGTCTCCGATCGAGCTGTGGATCCGTGTGGTGGGACTGGCCTCGGCCCTCGCGGTGAGCGTGGCGGTCCTCAACCAATGGCAGGGCGTGCCGGTGGCGGGACTGATCCTGGTCGGCCTGATCGCCGTCTTCGGCTTCATCACGACCAAGACCACGTTCGGCCGCCACATATACGCCGTCGGCGGCAACGCCGAAGCGGCGCGCCGCGCGGGCATTCAGGTGACACGGATCCGGATCGCCGTCTTCTCGCTGGCCTCGATGCTCGCCGCCGCCGGCGGGCTGCTCGCGGTTTCGCGCGGCTCGGCCGCGAGCACGCAGACGGGAGGCGGCACGCTGCTCCTGGAGGCCATCGCCGCGGCCGTCATCGGAGGCACGAGCCTCTTTGGCGGCAGAGGCTCGGTCTGGGGCGCGCTCATCGGCGCGCTCGTCATCGGGAGCGTCTCCAACGGGCTCGACCTCACCGGCCAGCCCGCAGACGTCAAATACATGGTCGAGATGGCCGTCCTGCTGGCGGCGGTCACAGTCGATGCCGTGTCGCGCCGGGGCCGGGCGACGGCGGGGCGCTGAGCCGCCGCCTCTAACTTACTGGGCCAGGAGGAAGCTGCCGGCGGCCTCCAGGAGGAGGTACACGGCCGAGCCGCCGGCATCGACGGAGCCCAGGGATCGCTCCGCCAGCCACCGGCTGCGGCCGGCGCGCGGCGTCATCGTCGCGGTGGCGTCCAGGCCCCGCTTCGCGGCGGCCAGAGCGTCCGCGAAGGCCTCGCGCCAGGCAGCACCGCCGGCCAGCCGGGCCGCCAGGGCGTGCTGGAACGGGACCAGGACGTCCAGCAGGGTCTTGTCGCCAAGCTTGGCTCCGCCCCTCCTCTCGATCTCCGCCACCGACGCCGCGAGCATCGCCTCGGCCTCCGCCGGCCCCGCCGCACGGCGGCCGAGCACTGTCTTGCCGGCGCTACGCAGGGCAGTCGCGAGCAGGGCGCCCATGGTGGAAGGAGCCTCGGTGCCGAACGCCTTGCCGGCGGTGACCAGGACGCTGCCCACGTCAGTGGGGTCGGGAGTCGCCGCCAGCGCCTCGAGTGCCCCCTTCATGCCCAGCTTCATGGTCACCCCGAGATCGCCGTCTCCGGCGACGGAATCGAGGTGGTTGAGCTCCTCGGCGCGCTCGTCGACCACGGCCAGCAGGTGGCGCAGCAGCCCGACGGTTGCGGCTGCGTCCAGCGTCGAACCGGCCGCCTCGCTCATGGCTGGATGAAAAAGGGAGAGCGTGCCGGCGCGTCGAGCAGCCGCGTCAGGTCGGCATCCAGCTTGAGCACCGATACCGACGCGCCGGCCATCTCGAGCGCCGTGGCGTATTCACCGACATAGGCGCGATCAACGCTGACTTCGCGTTCGGCAAGGAGCCGGTGGACCGCTCGGTAGAGGATGTAGAGCTCCTCCCGCGGTGTCGCCCCCAGCCCGTTCACGAGCAGGGCCACGCCGGTGCCGGGGACGAGTTCCTGGTCCGCCGCCACCGCGTCGACCAATTCCCTGGCTATGCGATCAGCCGATTCCAGCGGGCCGCGCCGGACACCGGGTTCCCCGTGGATGCCCATGCCGATCTCCATCGTGCCCTCCGGCAGGCTGAAGGTCGGCCGGCCGGCGGCGGGCACCGTGCACGGCGAAAGGGCCACGCCCATGCTTGATATCCGCTCCACCGCGTGGTGCGCCGTCGCCACCACCTCATCGAGGCTGGCGCCCTCGGCGGCTCGGGCGCCGGCGATCTTGTAGGCGAAGAAGAGGCCGGCCACGCCCCGCCGTTCCCGCCAGGCCGAGCGCGGCGCGGAGGCGACGTCGTCCGCCACTCGCACCACCCGCACCTTGATCCCGTCGGCCTCGGCGTCCTCGGCCGCCATGTCGAAGTTCATGCCGTCGCCGGCGTAGTTCCCGTAGAGCTGGAGCACGCCCGCGCCGCCATCGACGGCGCGGATCAGGTTCAGCATGGCGCTGGAGCTGGGTGAGGAGAAGACGTTGCCGACCGCACACCCGTCAGCCAGGCCCTCACCGACGTAGCCCACGAACACGGGCAAGTGGCCGGAGCCGCCCCCCGTCACGATGGCCACCTTGCCGGCCGCGGGCGCTGCCACTCTGACGATCACACGGCGGTCGGCAGGGAGCGCTCGCAACTGATCGTGATGGGCGAGGGTGAGCCCCTCGACCATCTCGTCGACGAAGTCGTCAGGCCGGTTGAGGATCTTCTGCATCAGAGTCAATCCTGGCGGGCGTCCGGCCTTCCTCCGTCCGCAACCGCCGCCACGACCACGATCTCGTCCGCGAAGGGAGCGTCGGCGACATTGACGGAGAAGCTGAACAGGTGTGAGGCACGCGTGCCGTCGAGGGTTCCGGCGTCGTGCTGGTGGCGCATCGACATGTCCAGCTGTGCGCCGGTCGCGCCGCGCTTCTCAGCCGAAGGCACCGGGCCCGCGCCGGCGGTCACCTTCCGCAGAGCACCCCCGAAGGCCGGGGTGTGGATGATGGAAGAGCCGTGGACGATCTCGCCCGCGGTGCCCACCAGGGCTCCCTTGCCGAAGGCCTCGGGCTTGGTCCCCAGCGTCTTGATGGCAAGCTCGGCGAGCATCGGTCCGAGCTGGGTGCTGTAGTCGCCCGAGAGCAGGCTGAGGTCGGCCTCAAACCTGCCGGCCAACGGGTTCTTGATCACTGCGATCGCAGCTGACATCCGCACCGGCCGGGCGAGCTTCTTGCCGCCCTCAATGCGGACTTCTTCGGTCACCGTCACGATCTTGCGAATTTCAGGTTCCATTGCTTTCTCCAAAGTTCAAGCGAACTGAGCGGCCGCGTTACCAGCGGCTGATAACCACCTTCTTGCGCGTGTAGAAGTCGACTCCGTCCGTGCCGTGGACGTGAAGGTCACCGTAGAACGAGCCCTTCCAGCCCGAGAAGGGGAAGAAGGCGAAGGGCTGGGCCACGGACACGTTGACTCCGCACATGCCCGCCTCCACACTCTCGCGAAACGCGCGGGCGGTGCGCCCGCTCTCGGTGAAGATGACCGCCATGTTGCCGAGGCTCATGCTGTTGGCCTGGGCAACCGCCGCCTCGAGCGTTTCCGCTCGGGAGACCGACAGGACGGGGCCGAAGATCTCCTCGTGGCCGACGGCCATCTCGGGATGCACGCCCTCCAGGATGGTCGGGCCCAGGAAAAAGCCGGGCTGGTCGATGTAGCGCCGGCCGTCCACCAGCAGGCGAGCTCCTTCGCCGACTCCCACGTCGATGTAATTCGCGACCCGGTCGCGGTGCTCGCGCCGGATCAGTGGTCCGACGTCGACACCCGGCTGATCCCCGGCACCCACCACGAGGCGTTCGGCGGCTTCCTTCAGCGCCTCCACCACCGGCTCGCCCGCGCTGCCCACCGCCACGACCACGCTACCTGCCAGGCAGCGCTCGCCGGCGTTGCCGAACGCCGAGCCCAGCAACGCCGGCACCGCCAGCTCCAGGTTGGCGTCCGGCATGACGACGGTGTGGTTCTTCGCGCCTCCCAGCGCTTGGACCCTCTTGCCATGCTGGGCGGCAAGGGAGTAGACGTGGTGTGCCACCGACGCTGAGCCGACGAAGGAGATAGCGGCCACCCTCGGCTCGGTGACGAGCGCGTCCACGGCCTCCCTGGCTCCGTTGACGACATTCAGGACCCCCTCCGGGAAACCCGCCTCCAGGAAGAGCTCGGCCAGCCGCGCGACGCCGAGAGGCGTCCTCTCCGACGGCTTGAGGACGAAGGTGTTCCCGCAGACCACCGCCAGCGGGAACATCCACAGGGGGATCATCACCGGGAAGTTGAAAGGCGTGATTCCAGCCACCACACCCACCGGAAAGCGGTAATAGTCCTGATCGACGCTATGACTCACATCGCGCAGCGTCCGCCCCTGGAGCAGGGTGGGCGCCCCGCACGCGAAGTCCACGACCTCGATGCCGCGCCGCAATTCACCTCGGGCTTCGTCGAGCGTCTTGCCGTGGTGCCGGGTGACGATTTCCGCCAGCTCCTCGAAGTGCTCCTCGAGCAGCGCTTTGAAACGGAACATGAGCGCCGCGCGCTGCATGACAGGAACCCGTGACCAGCTGGTGTACGCCTTCGCGGCCGCTTCCACAGCGCTCGCGACCTCGGTCCCACCTGACAGCGGGACCTCGTCGATGACATCGCCGGTAGCGGGGTTGTAGACGGGCAGCCCGGCCCCAGCCGGAGCGCTCCAAGTTCCACCGATCAGGTTCCGCAGCATATTGGGCCTCCTACCCGGGCCCGCATTTTTTGGATTTCGCGGGTCGGTGTCACCGATTTCTTACTTCCCCTCGATTCTCAAAGAGCCCGAATCTTCGGATTGTGATTGCGGTAACAAAGCTGAGCGACCTCTCCAGATTCCATTGGATGGGTATGAGTAGCGTTGATCCGGCCCGCCAAGTCCCGCTCCTCGAGCTGAAGGGAATCTCGAAAAGATTCGGTGCCGTCGAAGCCCTGGTCGGCGTCGACTTCGAGGCCTACCGCGGTGAGGTGGTCGCGCTGGTCGGCGATAACGGGGCGGGCAAGTCCACCCTGATCAAGGTCATCTCCGGCATCAATACGCCGGACGCCGGGGAGTTCAGGTTCGAGGGGCGGCCCGTTTCCGCCCGCGGACCTCATGAGATGGCCCAGCTGGGAATCGCCACCGTCTACCAGGACCTGGCCCTGTGCGACAACCTCGACGTGGTGGCCAACCTCTTCCTCGGCCGCGAGGCTCGGCGGGGAGTGACCAGGCTGCTGGACGAGGTGACCATGGAGCAGCGAGCGTTCGGGGTGCTGAAGAACCTCTCGATCAAGATCCCAAGCCTGCGCAAACCGGTCGCCACCCTGTCCGGCGGGCAGCGGCAGGCGGTCGCGGTCGCCCGCTCGATCATGTGGCAAACCCACCTGGTGCTGCTGGACGAGCCGACGGCGGCCCTTGGGGTGGCGCAGACCAAGCAGGTGCTCGAACTGATCGGCCACCTCCGCGAGCAGGGTCTTGGAGTGGTGGTCATCAGCCACAACCTGGCTGACGTCTTCGAGGTGTGCGACCGCATCGTGGTGCTGCGACTCGGGCGGCGGGTGGCGGATTTCAAGGTGCGGGAGGCGAGCCGGGAACAGGTCGTCTCGGCCATCACGGGAGCTGACGTCGCTCCCCTGCTGGCCAAAGCGAGCGGTTAGATCAGGACGCGGACTGACCAGCGACCATCGGCCTGACCCGAGCGCCGCTGTGTTGCGACCTGCCCCATTTGCAGGACCGGGCAGCCTTCCGTATGTGTGTTACCGGTGCGGCCGGCAGAGTCCTAGCCTCAAGAGATGGTTGGCGTGATGGAGCGGGCGGGCATCCTGCGGCACTCCCAATCTTTGCTGGCCAGGCATCCGCTCTGGAACGGTGTCGACTCCGAACGAGTGCTTGCGCTGACCGCGCCCGTGCGGATCTGGATGGCGGAAAGGGGCAAGTTGGTGGTGGCGCCGGAGGACCTGGCCGGGCGGCTTCAGCTGGTCCTCTCCGGACGGCTGCAGGCGTATCGCTTCGCTCCAGACGGCCGCCGGGTGGTGGTGGAGATCATCCCGGCCGGCAGCTTTGACGGTGAGCTGTCACTTTGCGGTGAACGCGGCCATTACAGCGAGGCCACGGTGACGAGTGTGCTGGCTTCGGTGTCGCGCTTCGAGCTGGAGCGCCTGGCGCAGGCCGAACCGAGGATCGCGCTCAACCTCACCGGCCTGCTCACCCGCCGCCTGGAGCGGAGGGAGAAGCAGATCGAGGCGATGACGCTTCGGCACCCCCTGCAGCGCCTCGCGAGCCACCTCCTCACCCTGGCCCACGCCATCGGGCGGGCCAAGGGGGAAGTGCTGCAGCTACCCAGCCGCCTGACCCACCAGGCCCTGGCCGACATGCTGGGTCTGCGCCGGGAGACGGTCACCGTCTGCCTCGGCCAGCTCGCCGAGCAGGGGGCCATCCTGTTCGAGGGCCGCCAGATCCTGGTTCTCGAGCCGAAGCTCGCGGAGGTTGCCGCCCCACATCCTCGAGGCCCAGCGATGGTGGCCCTCTGTCGATCAGCGCAGCCCTGAATGGCTCGGTCGACGGCGACGATCGCTCTTAACGGGCTCGGCTTGCGTTGATCGTCAGGACGACGTTCCCGGTCTTCTGCTCCGTTTCCACGTAGCGGGTGGCCTCGACTACGTCCTCCAACGGGTAGGACCGGTCGATGACCGCCCGATATCTCCCGGCCTCGATGAGCTCTTTGAGGAAGCGGACGTCCTTCTTCGTGTATCGAGGTGGGATCGGGAACAGCACCCTCTTGTCCCCGATCCGCGAGGTCAGGGGCGCCAAGATGAGGTTCCGGAGCCCGTCGGTGGCCAGGTAGATGCCGCCCCGCTTCAGTGAGCCCCTGCACCGGCTGAACGAGAGCTTGCCGACCGCGTCGAAGATGACGTCGTACCGCTCGCCGTTCTTGGTGAAGTCTTCCCGCGTGTAGTCGATCACCCTGGCGGCTCCGAGAGATCGCACGAGCTCGAGGTTCTTGGTGCTGCACACCGCATCGACGGCCGCGCCGAAGTACCTTGCCAGCTGCACCCCCGCGGTGCCGATGGATCCGGAGGCGCCGTAGATGAGGATCGCGTGCCCGGGTTGGAGGCCTGCCGGTCTCAGGCCCATCAGCGCCATGATCGCTCCGTCGCAGACCGCCGCAGCCTCCTCAAAACTCATACCGGCCGGCATGTGCGCCAGCGGGGCGCTCTCCCGCATGCAGATGAACTCCGCGTGCGCCCCGAACTTCCACGCGCTGATGCCGAAGACGTGGTCGCCGACCGCGAACTCGCTGACCGCCGCGCCAACCGCTTCGACCTCTCCGGCCAGTTCGCTGCCGAGGATCCGCTGCTTCGGCCGCCGGAGGCCCGAGAAGAAGCGGCTGATGAATGGTTTGGCTCCCCGCCACCCACAGTCCGACCGGTTGACCGTCGTGGCGTGAACCTTGACGAGCACCTCGTCCGCCTTCGGGGCCGGCCGATCGACGTCTTCGAGTCGCAGCACCTCCGGCGGACCGTAGCTGTCGAAGACAACCGCTCTCATGAGGCTTCCTTCCCCATCGGTCAAAGTCAGTCCTTGGGCCGGTGGGCGCCAGAGCCTGCGCGCTCAAGCCGGCGGACGCCTCGGTCAATCAAGGCCTTCATCAGCGACTGGTATGGGACTCCGCGTTGCTGTGCGGCCTGTTTCGTGCGGTCGAGTAGATCGTTTGGAACCCGAATCGAGATCTTGGTCGTCGCTTGATCAAGAGAGTCGAGAACCTCCCGCTCGAATTCCTCGTCACTCAATTCGTCGAACGGGCCGTAGAACGGTTCCCTGGCTGCCTTGGTCTTCATCTGCTGACCCTCCGGATGATTCGCCTGGATGTGGATCGACGACAGTGACGTTCGCTCTCCAATCCGTGCACGCGAGGCATGTCTACCAGCCATCCGCCAGACGAGGTCCGATCGTCCACCCATCTAGTCTATACAAAGTGGGTGGCGCAAGATGCCCAGCGGGGCTTGAACCCGCGCCATGAGGCTCGTCAGGACACCAGATTCGACTTCACAGAGGGGATGTGTCCTGAGCCTCGCCATGCCAGGATGACCCCGTGCCGGACTGGACTTATCACCCGCTCCGCGAACCGATGGGGGCCCTCTTCGGCTGGGACGGCTCGAGGCGGCTGGCGATGCGGGTGCTGGCGTTCCTTGCACACCTTCCGGCAGGGCCACGATTGGTCGCGGGCGTGGGTCGAACCAGCCCGCCTAAGGAAGCGGCGTGGGCGGTCGCTGGTGCGAACTGTCCAGCAAGAATGGGAGCGTCGATCGGAGTCTCGGTCGCACCAGCCGCCCTGGCGGCATTCCCGGCGCTCGGCGCGGGGCTTGTCGAAATTGGTCCTGTCAGCACAGCTTCGTTCCAGGAATTGGCCACAGCCCTCAGGTCGGCGATGGTGCCGGTAGCCTTGCGGCTCCGAGCGGCCGATGCCGTTGAGCTCGTCCGCCAAGTCACGACCGAGGCAGCCATGCTCGTGTGCGACGTGTCAGGCCCGCCTGATCTTGATGTGCTGGACCAAGCAGCGGCGATTTCGTCGGTGCCCCTCCTCGCCGGCGTTGCAGGTAGTCAGTTGGCGCTGATTCCTGCCGGCATCGGGGTGGTGCTTCGTGAATCAACACCCCAGGATGTTGAGCGCGCTCACGCGCCCGGCCGCACGGTCATCGCGGCGACGTCTGAGGCGTCGCCGGGCGAGGTCGCCGACCTGGTGTCCTCAGGCGCGGATGCTGTTCTGGCGACGACCAAAGCATTGATCGAGGCCGGACCCGGCTGGTTCTCTCGAGCCACGACAGAGCTTCTGGCCAGAACCGCGGCACCGCGTCCCATTGAACGCGGATCGACAGCCTGGATCGCTGGGCTCGCTCTGGGACTCGGAATGATTTTCGGAGGCGTGGGAGCCGCACTGGAGTCGTTGGGGCCCGTGTTGCTGCCTTATGACTCGACGTTTCTGGGGGTTGATGCGCACGGCCTTGCGGCCATCAACCCCAGGCTGATCCATTTCCTGCAGCATGACCGCATAACGCTGGCGGGGACGATGATCGCCATCGGCCTCCTCTACGGCTGCCTGTCGTGGTGCGGAATTCGGCGAGGGCTCGCCTGGGCCCGCGACGCGCTTTTGGCCTCGGGCTTGGTCGGCTTTCCAACCCTTCTCTACTTCGTTGCGTACCGGTACGTTGAGCCCATCCACGTCGCGCTGGCCGCAATGCTCTTTCCGCTCTTCGTTATTGCTGTCTGGAAGAGACCGCGACCTCAACTCCCAGACCCGATCAGCGAAGGACCGACCGGCGAATGGCATCGAGCCTTGGTCGGCCAACTGCTGATGGTCGGCGCCGGCTTCGGGTTGATAGTCGGTGGGCTGACCATCTCCTATGTGGGGCTGACTTCTGTGTTCGTACCTACAGACCTGACCTATATGAGCACCACAGCGCAGGCGCTCAACGAAGCGAATAACCGGCTCCTTTCCTTTATTGCTCATGACCGTGCGGGCTTTGGTGGTGCACTCATGTCGGCTGGAGTCGCGGTCCTGCTCATGGCGGCTTGGGGCTGGCAACGCGGTCAGGCTTGGGTGTGGTGGGGCCTGGCGGCCTCCGCAACAAGCGGATTCGGCGCCGCGCTGGGCGTCCATCTCGCCTTGGCGTACACGGATTTCTGGCACGTCGCCCCGATCTACGCGGGGATCCTGGTCAGCGTGCTATCGCTCACACTCGGGCGATCATTCCTGCTCACCCGCCGAGGCGCGTCTTGAGCCGGAGAAGCCAGGCTTCGAAGCGAAGCGGAGCGCGCGAAAGCGGGGTGACGCGTTCTGTCTGTTGCGGTGCTTTCCCATAACAACCGACTCGTCACCCCGTCAGGCGGCGCGCGCCGTACGCCGCTGGCGCCGGCTTCGCGATACCGCCGGAGCTCGGGGTGCCGCTGCGGATTGGTCTCCCACGACGTCCTCAGCGAATCGTTGCGCACGCAACGCGCAGCGAGGATCGGCTCGTCACACGCCTCCAGCACCGCCTCGACGAAGGTGGTCTTGCCGGTGCCGGCGGGGCCGCCCACGTGGATGTAGGCCCGCTCGATCACAGACCCAGCTCCCGTCCGATTGTCTTGGTGACGAAACCGTCCGTGCCTGGACCTTCCGCCGCCACCATTGCCCGGATCTGGGCCCGAACCTCGTCGACTCGACCAAGGGCGCCGGCGGCTTCGAGGGTGCGCGAGTGGGCAGCCCAAACATCAGCGGAGGTGATCTCGTAACCGTAGCCTTCGATCAGCCAGTGCATCGCCAGCGTGCCGGCGCCCAGCGCAAAGGCCGGGTTCTTCTTGGCGAAGTCTCGCGCGGCACGGGTCAGCGTTTTCGGGTCGCACGGTGATCGGGTGGCAAGGGCGAGCGCCTCGTCGTAAAGCCCGGCGTCCTTGGCGGCCGCGAACCACTTGCCCTCCTCCCCGGGCGTGCTCGCGACGAGGTCGGCCAGGACCTCGTGACGCGGCTTGTCGGGATAGGCACGGCACACGGCATCGAGGGTGGCCAGGAACGTGGTCGCCCGATGCGCGCGGAGCCCGTAGTCCCGGTAGGCGTCATCGACCCGGCCCTGCGCGAGAAGAATGGACTCGCAGATCTGGTCTACGTCGTGGTCGTTGGTCCAAGGCCCTCGGCTTGCGTCGGCCAGCTCGAGCGCATTCTCAACATCACCCATCGCGGCCATCGCTTCGACCGCCCAGCGCTTGTACGGCCAGAAGGTTTCGTCTTTCAGCAGATCGAGGATGTCGCCATATCTCCCCGCAGCGAACAGCGCGCTGAGGCAGGCGGTGGAGCCGTGGAAGAATCCGCGCACGGTCCGATCCGGACTCAGGGCGAGGCGGGTGGTACCGATCAGCTGATCGGCCCATTCCGAGGCCACCTCCTTTGACCCGCACAAGTCGCCCCAATACTCGCCGAGCTGCTCGATGTAGGGGATCTGGTCCGCCTCGTGCGACTCCCACAGGCGGTCCAACCACTTGGACCGGATCCTGGGATCGGCCGGGGCGGCCGCGATGATCGGGACCAACTTGTCGATCGCATTGTTGACGGCGGTGCCAATCGACCCCGAGGAGCTGTCGACGCTCTCGAGCGCCGGCGATACTCGCTCGAGGAATGCGATCGCTCCTTCCGCAGCGAGGATCGGATCTTTGCGGGCGACGCTCCTTATCTCGGAGACGGCCTCGCGGACGCGTTGCACCGCCGGCGCCGATCGCCATCCGAAGGCACCGCGTCGGAACCGTGCTTTGAACACCCATTGGTGCGTCGTCGGTGCCGGCCGCCGCCTCATCCCAACGATCCAGATTTAACCCAGCGGCAAAAAGCGTCGATGCAATCGGAGCCAGCCGGACGGGGCGTCGGCCTCAGAAGATCGAGGATCGGAACCAGCCGTTGGCGCCGGCCGCGACGGCACCGGACCACGATCTGCTCGTTATCGGTCAGCTCCACCTTGTCGACGCGGACTGCAACTCCGAGAACGGAGGCTTCGAAGGGGACTGCCAATTTTTCCTCGATCACGGTGTACCACACGGTGATCAACTCGGACTCGTTGTAAGCGTCGACGGCGGCTGCTTCCACCATCTCCCGATATCGCCGCTCGCTGACCTTCACCGGGATCGCCTCCAGGTCCTGGTTCGCGGATCCCACGCGCCCTTGACCGATCCATCCAGGACGGGATCGATCAGGGCTCCCACGACTTGGAGCGCAGCATCGAGGGTTGTGGCCTCCGAGAGCAGAGAGCGCCGAGCCTCGGCGGCATAGCCGGCTTCCCAGGTGGAACGGTCCGGAACGACCAGCCGGTCGGGCAATGTGAGTCCTCGTCTCGCCGCTTCCGACCGCACGGCCAGAATGAGCGGTCGCCCTGCGACTGTTGCCGACACGGTGATGGCGACCAGGTCGACCAGATCGCGAAAGCGCGTCGACGATGCTCGGACCGCTCCACGGCTCTCATACATCGCAGCCAATTTGTCCGCGATGTGGTCCACCAACGGGTACGCGTGATAACCGTGCTGCTCAACATCCGGCATGCCGAGCCGGGCCAGGGCCTGCACTCGTTCGGGTCGCCCGGTCATTCGCAGATGAGGTCCAGCGATGTCGACGTGAAACGACGCCCAAGTGGTATTTCCAACGCGCGCACTGACTGGCAGACGGCGGGCAGAGGCAGCATCGCCGGCCGGCCTGGTGGGTCCGACCTCGAAGACGAACCAATCGCCGATGTCCGTCTGAGCAGCGGCCCGGAGGTTCGCCTCCGCCGAGTCGGGTTCGGCAGATCGATACAGGTCGACGTCGATCGTTGCCCGCACGCCAATCTCACGCGCCAGCAACGCCGTCGCCCCCTTCAAGACCCACCCATCGTCGCGGCTGTATACCCGCTCCAACAGACGGTCGTATGCAAGCTGCCGCTGCAGCTGCGCCAGGTTCCAGCGAGATGCCGCCGCCCGCGCTCGAAGTCGATCGGTCAACGCTCGCCGAAACGCAGCCGGGGTCGGGTACCGCGGGCTCAACCTCGTGAGGCCGCACGCAGCAGGGCATGGTGGGCTTGCTCGACCCACTCGGGTCCCTCCTTCGCTGCAATGAGGTCGAGCAGCCAGCGCAGGCTTCCCAGTCCCTCACCTCGGCGGAGACCGAGGCGGTGGGCTACCGATCTCAGCGCGTCGGCGAAGAGAGCCGGCGGCTCATGACCACCCCTGATCGCGTCAGCGACGACGGTCGCAATCGATTCAGGATCCTCGCGATCCTCCACCAGATCGATCGCGATGCGTGAGGGCCGGGTCACCGGCACCCCCAGACGCGAGACCCACTCTCGGGGCTCGAGAACCGCCAGATGAAATCGAACGTCGGGGCGCCTCGTCTGTCTGCGCTCCGGGAGGATGAAGTCGTGTCGGTCGGCGGGGAGATGCCCCAGGCCAAACATCGATGCAGCTGAACGGTGCGATACGACGCCTTCGCCCGGCTCTCGCTTCCAGGCCGGCACCTCGGGCGCAAGCTGCAGCCACGCCGCCCTGAGAGTGATGTGGTCAGGTTCGGGCGCGCCGGCGAGGTGGTAGACGCCATGAGCCACCCTCACGAGGACACCGCCGGCAGCCAGGCGCTGGAGTGTCGCTTGCGAAACCCCCGCCTGCTCAGCCTGCCGGCGCGTCAGCAGACCCCATTGGTCCTCGGCGAGCTCTGCGAGTCGAGCTTGGGTAATCCGCGCCAACTCGACTGCATTCTATCGCACTACTGATAGGCATTGCAGGTACGATGAGGATTCATTCTGCGATATCACCGGCTGTCGATAGACTATGCAGCTGACCAAGCGACGTCATAGATGGGGTGGCTAGCGGGACTTGAACCCGCGACACCCAGATCCACAATCTGGTGCTCTGCCTACTGAGCTATAGCCACCACGGCGCGGCCGGGTATCGTCGGCCGGCGAGAGAACCACGATTCTACCCGCCCCCGGTGGGCGACAATTGGAGGCCATGGCATCGGCGGCCGAGTTCGACCAGATGATCAAGTCGGGCGAGTTGATCGAGTCGTCGAAGGAGATGACCCCCGAGTACCTCCGCGAGCTGAAGCACACGCTCATCGTCTCCGGCGACACCGAGCTCATCTCCGCCCCCGCCTACTACCTCGCCGCCAAGCGCGCGCCCTCGATCAACGCCTTCATGACCGGGATCGCGATCATCCAGGACGAGCTGGCGCACGCTCACATCGCCTACCACATCCTCGAAGACCTGGGCGAGGACCAGGAAAAGCTCATCTTCAGCCGCGACCCCAAGAGCTTCCGCTACCCCTACGCCTTCGACGTCCCGCTGGACAGCTGGACCGAGCTCGTGGTCGCCAACGGGATGTACGACCAGGCCGGCTTCTGCCTCCTGGGCGACATCCACGACAAGTGCTCGTACGGCCCATGGAAACGCGGGCTGAACAAGGTGATGACGGAAGAGAACTTCCACCTCCGCAACGGCCGGACGTGGATGAAGCGCATCAGCCAGGCGGGCGGCGCGGCCAAAGATGAGCTCCAGCGTGCCGTCGACTGGATGTTCCCGCTGAGCGTCGAATGGTTCGGCCTCCCGGACTCGCTGAAGATGCACTCGACCCAGCTCGAGTACCGCCTCAAGGGTTTGACCAACGACCAGCTGCGCCAGTGGTGGCTTTCGACCGTCGTCCCGTACTGCGAGCAGATCGGGATCAAGGTGCCGGCGCACAGAGAAACGCGCGACGGCAAGGA
Organism: bacterium; assembly: GCA_004299235.1. NCBI lineage: Bacteria > bacterium. The sequence goes on along the minus strand of SCQL01000002.1, from coordinate 47,495 downwards.
CGTGTGGGAGCTCGACTATCCCTTCCCGTGCGAGTTCGATGCCGAGGCCAAGCGCTGGGATTTCAAACAACCGATCTCGTGGGAGGACGTGCTCGTCCGCTGGCGCGCCCGCGGACCGCGCAACGCCGAGATGGTGGCGATGTTCCAGGAGGAGTTCCACAAGTTCCGCAAGACGCATCACAACGGGTCGTGATCCTGACCGAGGCGCTGTGGGCCGCGCTCGCCGAGGTCCAGGACCCCGAGATGCCGATCAACCTCGTCGACCTCGGGGTCATCTATGACATCCGCGAGAAGAACGGCGTGGTCGAGGTCGATCTCACCTTCACCGCGATGGGCTGTCCCGCCTCCGACTTCATCCTCGACGACGTCCGTGAGCGGCTGCTGCGCGAGGCCGGTGTGCGCGAGGTCCGGGTCAACGTGGTCTGGGATCCTCCCTGGACGGTGGCGCTTATGACCGAGGCCGGCCGCGATGCGCTCGAAGCCTGGGGGCTGGCGGTTTGACGCGGTACAGGCGGGTCAGCGGTGATGCGGTCGAGTACGAGGTGTTCGCTCGCAAGACGCGCATCGAGCCTCTCCACCAGGTCGGCAGCGTCGTCGCCCCGGATGACGACCTGGCGATGGCCTACGCGCGCGCGACCTATGACGAGGAGCGCTGGATCGAGATGGCCATCGTCCGTAAAGAGGACCTGATCACCCTGTGGCAGCCCGGCGAAGCATGAGCCTCTCCGACATCGTCCTCAGCATCGCGGACAACAAGCAGATGCTCGGCCTGCGCTACGCCGAGTGGGCGACCCGCGCCCCCTCGCTGGAGGCCGACATCGCCGCCGCCGCGATGGGCCTGGACGACCTCGGCCACAGCCGCGTCCTCTACGGCTGCCTCGAGCCCCTGGGCGCCGATCCGCGGGGCCCCGAGCGTGAGTCCGACCCCGCCAGCCTCCGCGCCCTCCTTTACTTCGACCAACCGTGGTCGCAGTGGGCCCAGTTCGTCGCCGCCAACGCGATCCTCGACACCGCCTTCACCGTGATGATCGAGGCCTGCGCCGGCGGCTCGGTCGACGTCCTGCAGCACCGGCTCCGAAAGATGCTCATGGAGGAGCGCTATCACTTCCTCCACGGCCGCAGCTGGTTGAAGTCCGGCATCGACGCGGGGCCGCTCAACGCCGCCTGGCAGGAAGCGGTCGAGTGGTTCGGCCCGCCCGACGGCGAGACCGCCGCGCTGCATCGCGACGGGCGCCTGGGCATGGGTCCGTCCGAGCTTCGGGCCCGGCTGGAGGAACGGCTCGAGACCAAGGCCCCGACCGTCCATGCCGACTGGAGGACCTGGGACCCGGTGCGCCGCCGCAGCCGGCCCGGGGCGATCGACGAACGGACCTTCAGCATGCTGCGCGGCCTCGAAGAGAAGAGGTTCGCGCCGTCCAGTGCCGCCAAAGAAAGCTGAACGGCGCCGGGCCGCCCCAGCCCCCCACCCGGCCGGGGCCGGTCCCCGTTCCGAACCTCGCTGCCCCCACTGCCGCGCCCACGACGCCGAGGTGATCTCGCTGTTCGGCACCCAGGCGATGACGCTTCAGTACCGCTGCCGGCGGTGCGGCACGCTGTTCGAAGCCGTCAAGTACGACTGAGGGCGCTCAGATCGCCTCGTCGTCGTCCGGCTCCGCGCCGGCCCCGGCGTCGCGACGACGACGGAGGATGGCGAGCGGGATGCCCGCCACGACCACCCCGACGATCAGGACCGCCACGGCGATGGGCAAGAGCTGCCCGCCTCCGACCCTGATCGAGCCCGGGGGCGGCGCCGCGTTGGCCGGATAGCCGGCGGCGAAGTAGCCGAAGGCTTTCGTCGAGGTGTCCATGGTGAAGGGCTGCGCTTGCTGGGCCGCACCGATCGACCGCCACGGGCCGCCCGGGTCGCCGGCGAAGTAGACGTCACTGGGCGCCGGCACGAGGTCCGAGTAACGGAGCACCAGGTTCGCGGCTTTGACCAAGAGAGCGCTGGCCGTGATCTTGTAAACGTTGGTGGCGAAGTGCAGGCCGGCCGGGGTGGGACACGGAACGACCGGCGTGATGTCGACGGTGATGTCCGTCTTGCCGGTGCTGTCGAAGGCCCCGGGCAGGAATCCGATCACGACCTGGCCGTCGTTGGTGAACGCGGAGTTCGCATCGCTTGCGCCGTCGATCACCTTGATGTCCAGTCGGCCGCCGGAGGGCGTCTGATTGCTGGCCGCCTGCGCCGGCGGGCACACCCAGTTGTAGGGCTGCTGCGGCGTGAAGCCGTCGTAAAAGCCCGGGGCGACCATCCAGGCCGCCAGCAGGTATGTGACCGCTGCCGCGGCCAGCATCAGGAGTCTTGTCATAGGGCGAGGTCGGCGATCACGTGTCCGACCATCGGAGCCACCAGGTCGCGGCACGCCCAGCGCCACAGGCCGAGCAGCAGTCCTGCCGCGGCGACCGCGCCGAGAAAGGCCGGAGGATGTGAGAGAGCGTGCGCCGCCGTCCACGCCACGGTGCTCCCGGCCACCGCGAGCGGCGCTCCACCAACCTCCTCCAGCGCGGCGTAGAGCGCGCCGCGAAAAGCCAGCTCCTCGCCGATCGAGACCGCGACCGCCGCCAGCGCCAGGCCGGCCGGCAGCATCGGGGCGGCGCCGGCTCGGGCCGCCGCGGGCAGCAGGAGGACCGCGCCCAGGGCAAGGCCGCCCAGGATGCGCAGGCCGAGCTTCGAGGTGCCCAGGCCCAGGCGCGCGGCGGGCCAGCCGAGCGCCGCCACCGCCAGCGCCGCCCCCCCGAGCAGAAGCGCCGGGATGGCGGCGTACGGCGCGGTGGAGAGGAGCGCCCGCGCGGATTCGACCAGCAGCACATAGCCCGCGACCAGGGCCGCCCGAGCCGCCGGGCGGGTGCTGAAAACTGAGATCAACGCTCGAGGCGTTCGGGCGCCGAGTAGACGTTGTAGCGGTCGCCGCGGAGGAATCCGACCAGGGTCTGGTTGAACTCGCGTGCCAGCGCCACCGCCAGGCTCGACGGCGCCCCGACCGCGGCCAGCACCGCGATCCCGGCGGTGATCGACTTCTGCACGATCTCATAGCCGGCGCGCCCGCTCACCACCAGGATCGAGTCGGCGGCCGGGAGCCGGTCGTCCAGCAGAGCCCGGCCGACCACCTTGTCGACCGCGTTGTGCCGCCCGATGTCCTCGCGCAGGTAGACCAGGCCGCCGCCGGCCGAAAACAGACCCGCGGCATGGAGCCCGCCGGTGCGCTCGAAGATTCCCTGCCCCGAGCGGAGCCGGTCGACGAGCCCGGGCAACAAGGTGGGCTCGACCTTGGGTCCGGCCGGCAACACGCCGAGGTCGTGCCGCAGGTCTTCGATGAGCACCGTGCCACAGACACCGCACGCCGAGCTGGACAGCATCGAGCGCTCCGGCCGGCGCCGGGGCGCGGTCGCCAGGCGCACGTCCACCTGGTTGGACTCCACCAGCTCGGGCTCGACTTTGACGCCGCCTTCCGTCTCGTTCGCCTCGGCGCTGATGCGAATGGCGTGGACGTCGTGGCGGGAGCGCACGATGCCTTCGGCAAAAATCAGTCCCAGGCACAGCTCGATGTCCTCGCCTGGAGTGCGCATGACCACCGACAGAGGTTGGCCGTCGAGCATGAGCTGCATCGGCTCCTCGGTGACCACCACGTCGGGCGAATCGGTCCACTGGCCCGCTCTCCAGCTCCGGATGCGCACGCCTGGAGCGGAAGGCTTGGCCATCACGCTTCCACGACCCGCAGCTGACGGGCCGATCGGGGCACGGCGGTCGAGATGGCAAACCCGCGCCACGAGGTCACACGCTCGGGCCGCAGCTCCACCGCGAAGGGGGCAGCCTCCGACTCGATCGCGTATCGCTCGGCGATCGCTGAGCCGTCAGAGGGCACGCCGAACGTGCCCCGAACGCACGCGCCCACCATCAGCGAAGGCCGGAAGCGGTGGTGCGATTCGACCACCAGCGCGCCCGGCGACCCCGGCCGCACCCGGCCGCCCACCGGCGCCACCAGCACCTGTCCGCGGTCGACCTCCCAGAAGGCGGGGCGGATGGTGGGCATGCCCCCTTCGATCCAGCACGCGTAGCCGCGAGCCACGCCGGCGAGAGTGCGGCTCACCTCCGCCGGGACCGCGGGCACACGCGCCGCCTGAGCCGCCGGGAACGGCGGGCCTTCGACGACGTCCGCGTCGCTGGGTCGCAGGCGCAGGACGACGCGGTTGTAGGGCATCCACTCGCGTGGGATGCGGGCCAGGTCGAGCAGGTAGCCCGCCACGAATGGCGCGTTCTTCAGCGCGTAACCGACCATCCCCAGCACGTAGCCCGGACCATCCAGCATCGCGCGCACCTGGCTCGACACCGACAGCGGGTCGTACACCTCGAGCGCGCCCCGGAGCAGCAGAGCCCGGGAGCCGCCGTCAACCAGGAATGCCGCGCGCGGGTCGCGCCTGGCGATGACCGTCTTGGCCGCGTAGCGCGAAGTCGTCATCCACAGCGAGCCGGCGGCGAAGCTGAATACGGCCGGGTTCACCAGCGGCAAGCGGCCGGCGCGCAGCGCCAGCATCCCAAGCGGCGAGTGGCCCAGGATCGCATGGGCGTCGCTCGTCAGCCGCATACGCCCAACTTTACCCGGATGCAAAAGCATCTCTCTCCCCTTGGGGAGCGGGTCAGGGAGAGGGTGAGCCGGCTCAGGCGTCGCGTTCGAGCGTGTCGCGAATCCGCTCGAGGGCGCGCTTGAGCCGGTGCCGGACCGCCGAATCCAGGCGGCCGGCGATCGCCGCGCCGACCGACGCCGCCGGCGGCACGTAGGCGATTCGCAGCTCGATGCGCACCCCCTCGTCGACCCTGGTGAACGTGAAGCCGCCCTCCTGCTTGATCAGCCCAGACTCGGACACCCATCCGATCTCGTGCGGGCGGCGCCAGCGATCGAGGCGGAGCACGCTTTTGAGCGGGAGGCCGATCGCGATCATCTCGACGTTGTAGCGCGCGCCGGCGCCGCGGGACTTCGCGCCGATCGGCTCCCACCGGCTCACCCCCTCCAGCACCGCGGCCACGTGCCGGTGGTCGGCGAAGTAGTCGAAGGCACGCTCGGGTGAGCACTTGACCGTGACCGCCGCTTCGAACCCAAGCCTCGCCATCCCCGTCAACATATTCGTCTGGTGAGGTGGATTGAGGGGCGCGTCCACGTCGAGGACTCGGTCGGCATGCCGCGGGCGGCCAGCGGCCGCCTGCTGCAGCACAGTTTCTTCGCCGACATGCCAGCGGTGACCCTCGGCCTGGTGCGGGCCCAGGGCAGCTCGCTGTGCTTCGGGCCGATCGAGCTCCTGCGCTTCGGCCGGGCCCGGGTGACCCGGACCCGGGTCGAATGGCCGATCGAGGGCGGGCTGGCCGCCCGGCGGGCCGGCGGCATCTTCGCCATCGAGTCGGCCGGCGGGCGCATGACCACGTCGGTGGATGGCTACCGTCCCCTCCTCCCGCGCGCGATCTACCTGGTCACGCAGCTGCCCATCCATCACCTGGTGACGCGCCTGCACCTGCTGCGCGTCCGCGGCCGCGAGCCCGCGCCGGGCGTCCGCGCCGATCCGGCGTCGCGGTTCCAAGCCGCCGCGATCGACGTGGCCCTGTGCGTCACCCTGGCGCGACTGAGCGAACGGCGCCCGAGCTGGCGTTTCCTGCTGGGCGTCGCCGCCAGTTACCACGTGGCGTGCTGGAGCATCTCGGGCCGCACCCTCGGCGGCCTGGTCATGCGCCAGCGGGTGGTCGCCGCCGACGGCTCACGGCCGAGCGTGGGGCAAGCAATTCTCAGATTGCTGGCGCTTCCCCTGGCGGCGCTGCGCAGGCGCCCCGAACATGATGCCGTCGCCGGCACCGACGTGGTCGATGGCTAGCCCCACGTACGATTCGAGCATGGCAGCGAGCGTGGACCTCATCGTCTTCGGCGCCTCGGGCGACCTTGCGCGCCGCAAGATCCTGCCTTCCCTGGGCCGGCTCATGACGCGCGAGGGCCAGCATCTCCGCGTCATCGGCGCGGGCCGGAGCCACAAATCGACGGCTGAGTTTCGCGACCTGGTGAGCGAGGCCGGCGGCAACCGGCAGCTCGCCGAGACCGCGGAATGGGTGCAGCTCGACTACAGGCAGCCTTCGACCTTCGCGCCGCTGAAGGAGCTGGTTACGGGTACACCCTGCGTCATCTTCTATCTCGCGACCCCGGCCGAGACGTTCAGCGACATCCTGGCCGGGCTGTCGCTGTCGAGCCTGGCGCACAGGACCGACACGACCCGCCGCATCGTGGTCGAGAAACCCCTCGGTCACGACCTGGCGTCAGCACACAAGCTCAACGCGCAGCTGGCCGAGGCGTTCGACGAGGAGCAGATCTTCCGCATCGATCACTACCTCGCCAAGGACACGGTCCAGAACGTGATGGCGCTGCGCTTCTCGAACTCCCTGTTCGAACCGGTGTGGAACCGCACGCTGGTGGAGACGATCCTGATCACGGTGGCCGAGCAGGAGGGCATCGGTCAGCGTGCGGGCTACTACGACCAGACGGGCGCGGTGCGCGACATCATCCAGAACCACGTGCTGCAGCTGCTGGCCCTGATCACGATGGAGCCGCCGACGACGTTCGACGCCGACTACGTGCGCCGCGCCAAGCGAGCCGCTTTGCGGGCCATGTCTCCGATCGACCCCGCATCGGCCGTGCGGGGGCAGTACGAGGGCTACCTCGACGAACAAGGCGTGGCGCCGGACTCGCGGCGCGAGACCTACGTCGCCGCACGTGTGGCGATCGAGAACTGGCGTTGGGACGGCGTGCCCATCTTCGTGCGGACGGGCAAGGCGCTCCGGCGGCGCGCCACCGAAGTCGTGATCAAGCTTCGCGATGCGCCCATGCTTCGCATCGGCGGCCGGCGCCAGCGCGGCATCCCGACTCTCATCGTGATCCGCATCCAGCCCGACGAGGGGATCTCGCTGCGGATTGGCGCCAAGCGTCCGGGCACCAAGTTCGAGATGGTGCCGGCGGGGATGCGGCTGGACTATGCCGGACTGACCAAGGCGGCGCTGCCCGACGCATACGAAAACGTGCTTTCAGAGGTGCTCGCGGGCGGGCACTCGGCCTTCCCGAGTGCCGAGGAGATCGAGCTGTCTTGGGAGATCGTGGATCCCCTGGTCCGGGCGTGGGAGGCGGACGGCCACCCTGAGACCTACCCCGTCGCATCCTGGGGGCCGCACGCCGCCGACGACCTGGTCGCCGCGGGCGGTGGCGGACGGTGGATGGTCAGTGGAGACGAGCCGGGCACAGGCTAGCCCCGCCAATGAAAAAGGGGCGGCGCGCGCCGCCCCTTGGTTGTCGGTGCGAGCTTTGGTCTAGGCCTTGGCAGCCATGCCGCCGCTCATCCAGAGCGCGGGTCGGTTCGGATAGAGGACCAGGACCAGGACCGCGACGAGGATCGCGATGACGAAGGCGACGATGTCGAAGCGCGAGATCGTGATCTGGTCGAAGACCTGCCAGACGATTTCCAGGATCGCGTACAGGATGAGGGCGCGCACCCAGCTGACGTTTGCCACCGGGTCGAACCCCGCGATCATGATGCCGGCCCCAAAAGCGACGCCGGCCACCGATGCTGTGACGCCAGCCCAGCTGTCGAATGGGAAGAAGCTGCCGCCGATGAAGCCCAGACCCGAGCCCATCACGATCAGCACGCCCATGACCCACATCAAGAGCTTCAACGCCAAGGGATTCCACTTTGCCACTAGTAGCCATCCTCCATTTCGACCGCTTGTTGATGGTTCGCTTGAGTGCAGAGGCGGTCGTTGTAAGGCAACTTGTACGCCGAATGCACGTGTTTAGCAACTTGTAATCAAGCGAAAACTTGCGCACCGCCGCGCCACACAACACGGGGCTTGAGCCCGTAAGCCCACGCGAACGCCCCCTCGTGATCCGCTTCCCAGAGCACGAGGTCGGCCAGCTTGGAAGGCGCGACGGCGCCCCGATCGGATCGTGAAAGCGAATGCGCTCCGCCGGCGGTGGCCGCGATCAACGCCCGTTCGACGGAGAGCTTGAAAAGCGCGACCGCCATGGCCACCACCAGGCTCATGCTGGTCATCCCGCTGGTCCCCGGGTTGTGATCGGTGCCGAGCGCGATCACCGCTCCGGCTTCGGTCAGCTCCCTGACCGGCGGCAGCTTGCCGATCGACAGAGCGGTGGCGGGGGCGAGCGTCGCGACGACGCCGGCGCGTGCCAGGGCGACCGCATCGCCGCGGTCGGCGCGCAGGAGGTGATCCGCTGAAACCGCGCCCAGCTCGGCCGCCAGGCGCGAGCCGCCGGTGCGAGCCAGCTCGTCGGCGTGGAGGCGGGGGATGAGCCCGGCCTCGAGCGCCGCTTTCAGGATGCGGCGCGATTGGGCGACCGTGAAGTAGCCGCGGTCGCAGAAGACGTCACAGAAGCGCGCGCCGGCGGCGCGAGCGTCCTGGCACCAGCCGGCGACGTCTTTGGCGTACGGGCCTGGCCCCTCCGACCGGCCGGGAGGCAGAGCGTGCGCGGCGAGAAACGTGATCTCGAGGCGCGGGAGATCCTTGCGCTCGGCGAGCCGCGCGAGCAGCCGCGTGGTCGCGAGCTCCCCCTCGCGTTCGAGGTGGTAACCGGTCTTCGCCTCCACCGTGGTGGCGCCGCCTTCGAGCCAGCCCCGCAACCGCCGCGCGGTGGCCTGCTCGAGAGAGCTCATCGACTCGGCGCGCGTCGCCGCCACCGTCGCGCGGATACCCCCACCGGCCTTCGCCACCTCCGCGTATGAGGCGCCCGCCGTGCGCATCGCGACCTCGGCCATCCGATCTCCCGCGTAGACGGGATGCGTGTGGGCGTCGATCAAGCCGGCGGTGACCAGCCCACCGCCACAGTCGTCCTCCTCCACCACCGCCTCGAGCATCTCCCGCGGCTCCTCCCCCTGGCGTCCACACCAGGCGATTCGCTCGCCATCGCAAATCACCGCCGCGTCCTCGATCACGCCGGCGACGGTGCTCGTGAACAGGCGGCCGATGTTGCCGAGACGCCTCATCTCGACACCGCGGTCCGGCCGCCGACGACCACGTTCGTCACATCGCACGCCGAGTAGCCGTAGATGAGGTACCCGACCTCCAGGCGCCTCCAGAGCGCCTGTCGCGGCTGGTCGAGGGTGATGAAGTCGGCGAGCATTCCCGGCAGCAGCGCGCCGGCCTGCCAGCCAAGAGCGCGCATGCCGGCCACCGTGGCGGCGCGCAGCAGGTCCTCCGGCTGGTGCAGCACCCGGCGTCCCGTGGCACGTCGCTGATCCAGCTCGAGCGCGCGCGCCTCCTCGAGGATGTCGATCACCGCGTTGGAATCGCTGCCCACGCACACCGCGCAGCCGGCATCGGCCAGCGCCCGCAGCGGACCCACGCGATCGCCGAGATCGCGCTCGGTGGTCGGGCACGCGCAGATCAAAACCTGGTGATCTCCCAGCAGCGAGATGTCGTGATCATCGACATGGATGGCGTGCACGGCGGTCAGGTCCGGCCCGAGGATCCCCTCGCGCTCCAGCAGCTCGGCCGGGGTGCAGCCTTCGATCGCCCGGCATTCCTCCACCTCCGCCGGCTGCTCGGCCAGGTGGATGTGGAGCGGCGCGCCGCGCCGGCGCGCCCACGCCGCGACGATGCGCATCGATTCCGGATCGACGGCGCGCACGCTGTGGATGGCGGCGCCGATGCGAACCCCGTCGCCATCCTCGAGCTCGTCCATGCGCCGCGCCCAGCGCTCGGCGTCGCCATCCGAGAACGACCGCTGTTCACCCTCGAGCGGTCTGCCGTCGAGGCCGCCGCGCAGGTAGCAGGCGTCGAGAAGGGTGATCCGGATTCCCTCCTGGCGGGCGGCGCTGATCAGCGCCTCCCCGAGCTCATTGCCGCCGCGGTGCAGGTAATGGAACTCGCCCACGGCCGTGATCCCGGCCTCGAGCATCTCCTTGAACACCAGGCGCGAGTGCTTCAAGTAGCCGGGCCCGTCCCAATCGGTCTGGCTGTACATCTGGCGGCGCCACTCCCAGAAGTCGCCACCGCCGGACTCGGTCGTGCCCCGCAGGCGGCGCTGAAAAGCGTGGCTGTGCACGTCGGCCAGCCCCGGGATGGTCCAGCCCTTGAGCGCGGTCGCACCGGATGGCGCGGGCACGCCCTCGGTGAGGGCTTTGATGCGCCCGTTCTCGACCTCGATCAGGACGTTCTCGGCCCGGCGGCCGAGCCAAGCCTGGTCGGCGTGCCACAGGCCGGATCCGTTCACAAACTCGCTCCGCCTCCCTGCATGGGAATGCGGATGCCGCGCTCGCGCGCCACGTCGAGAGCGCGAGCGTAGCCGGCGTCGGCGTGCCGGATCACGCCGGTGCCCGGGTCGTTGGTGAGCACGCGTTCGAGCTTGCGGGCGGCCTCCTCGCTGCCGTCCGCCACCACCACCATGCCGGCGTGGATGGACCGGCCGATCCCCACGCCGCCGCCATGGTGGACGCTCACCCACGATGCGCCGCTGGAGGTGTTGAGGAGGGCGTTGAGGATCGGCCAGTCGGCGATCGCGTCCGAGCCGTCTTGCATCGCCTCCGTCTCGCGATAGGGCGACGCCACGGAGCCCGAGTCCAGGTGATCACGGCCGATGACGATCGGCGCCTTGACCGCTCCGGTGCGCACCAATTCGTTGAACCGCAGCCCGGCCCGCGCGCGCTCTCCATAACCCAGCCAGCAGATCCGCGCCGGCAGGCCCTGGAACTTGACCCGCTGCCCCGCGGCGCTGATCCAGCGCACGAGGGCGGCGTCGTCCGAGAACTCCTCCACGATCGCGCGGTCCGTGGCCGCGATGTCCTCCGGATCGCCTGAAAGCGCGACCCAGCGGAAAGGTCCTTTGCCTTCGCAGAAGAGCGGCCGGATGTACGCGGGCACGAAGCCCGGGAAATCGAAAGCTCGGGCACTGCCGCCCAGCCGCGCCTCCGCGCGTAGGCTGTTGCCGTAGTCGAAAACCTCGGCGCCGCGGTCCAGGAACGCGACCATGGCGTCGACGTGGCGGGCCATGCTCTCACGCGCGCGCTTCACATAGGCGGCCGGGTCGTCGAGCCGCAGCTCCTGGGCATCCGCGGGCGAAAGGCCGGCGGGGATGTAGCTAAGCGGGTCGTGCGCCGGCGTCTGGTCGGTGACCACGTCGACCTCGAAGCCGCGAGCCACGAGCGCGGGCAGCACCTCGGCGGCGTTGCCGTGGAGGCCGATCGACAGCGCCCGCTTCGCCGACCTGGCCTCGCTCGCCAGCTGCAGCGCCTGCTCCAGGTCATCGGCGCGGACGTCGAGGAACCGATGCTCGAGGCGGCGCGCGATGCGGTCGGGGTCCGCCTCGACGCAGATGGCGACGCCGCCGTTGAGCGTGATCGCCAGCGGCTGAGCGCCGCCCATGCCGCCAAGGCCGGCCGTGAGCGTGATGGTACCCGCGAGCGAGCCGTCGAAGCGCTTGCGCGCGATCGCCGCGAAGGTCTCGTAGGTCCCCTGGAGGATGCCCTGCGTGCCGATGTAGATCCACGAACCCGCGGTCATCTGGCCGTACATGGTCAGGCCGAGAGCTTCGAGCCGCCGGAACTCCTCCCAGTTCGCCCACTCGGGCACCAGCATGGCGTTGGAGATGAGCACGCGCGGCGCCCACTCATGGGTGTCGAACACGCCGACCGGCTTGCCCGACTGGACGAGCAACGTCTGGTCGCCCTGCAGCCGGCGCAGCTCGCGGACGATCGCGTCGAAGGCCTCCCAGGAGCGAGCTGCGCGGCCGGTGCCGCCATAGACGACGAGGTCCTCGGGCCGCTCCGCCACCTCGGGATCGAGGTTGTTCATGAGCATCCGCATCGCCGCCTCTTGCGGCCACCCCAGGCATGTGATCGCGGACCCGCGAGGGGCGCGCACCACCCGGGTCACTGGAGAGGGCCGGTCACCGATTCCGCCGCTTCCAGGATGGCGCCGCCGCGAATCATCGCCTCGGCCGCCGCCAGCTCCGGCGCGACCACGCGGTCCGGGCCCGGCCCCTTGACCTCCCGGCGCAGCCGGTCTCGCACCGCGGCGGTCGCCGGCGCCGGCTCGAGCGGGCGGCGCAGGTCCTGGGCGCGCGCCGCCGCGACCAGCTCGACGGCGAGGATGTGAATCAGGTTGTCCAGAACGGTGCGCAGCTTCAGCGCCGCGCCCCAACCCATCGACACGTGGTCCTCCTGCATGCCCGAGGTGGGAATCGAATCCACGCTCGCCGGCGCCGCCAGGCGGCGGTTCTCGGCGACCAGCGCGGCGGCTGTGTACTGCGCGACCATGAGGCCGGAGTTGACCCCCGGCTCCTCGGCGAGGAAGGGCGGCAGGCCCTCGGAGCGATGCGGATCGAGCATGCGATCGACTCGCCGCTCCGAAATCGAGCCGACCTCGGCGGCGGCGATCGCCAGGAAGTCGGCCGCGAAAGCGAGCGGCTCGCCGTGGAAATTGCCGGTCGATTCCACCTCACCGCTCTCGAGCACGACCGGGTTGTCGACGACCGACGACAGCTCGACCTCGGCGATGCGCCGAGCGAAGTCGAGTGTGTCTCGAGCCGCGCCGGCCACCTGCGGGCTGCAGCGCACCGAGTAGGAGTCCTGTACCGCGTGCGGCGAGTGGCGGTGCGAGGCGACGACGCCCGAGCCCCGCAGCAGCCGCACCAGGTTGGCCGCGCTTGCCAGCTGGCCGGGATGGGGCCGGATCTCGTGCAGCCGAGATTGAAACGGCCGGTCGGTGCCCAGCAGGGCTTCCGCGGACATGGCGGCGGTGATGTCCGCGGTCCGGAAGCACCGCTCGGCGTCAGCGCAGGCCAGGGCCAGCATCCCGAGCATGCCGTCGGTGCCGTTGATCAGCGCCAGGCCTTCCTTCGTCTCCAGCTTGAGCGGCTTCAGCTTCGCCGCTTGCAAGGCTTGCGCCGCCGGCTTGCGGGCGCCATCCGCGTCGACGACCTCGCCCTCGCCGACGAGCGCGAGCCCGACATGAGCCAGCGGTGCGAGGTCGCCGCTGCAGCCGACGGAGCCGTGGCGCGGTACGACCGGGGTGAGCTGCGCATTGAGCAGCGCGAGCAGCGCCTCGGCCACGACCGGGCGTACTCCCGAAAGGCCCATGGAGAGCGTCCGTGCGCGAAGCAGCATCATCGCCCGCACGACCTCGTCATCGACCGGAGGCCCCATGCCGGCGGCGTGGGAACGGATGAGGGCCAGCTGCAGGTCAGGCTGTCGCAGCGGGGCGACGCGGGTGCCGGCGAGCGCGCCGAAGCCGGTGGACACGCCGTAGACGGGCTCGCGCGAAAGCGCCGCGCGCTCGACGCGGCCCCGGCTGCGCTCCATCCTGGTGCGCGCCGCCGCCGCCAGGGCGACCTTTTCGCCGTGGCGGGCCACGGCCACGACCTGGCTTTCGGCCAGAGCGGTGCCACGCAGCGTGACCGTCACGCCTGCAAGGCTAACCTGCCCTCACGCCGCTGGGATGAAGCGAGCGCGCACCGGGGCGCCGTCTTCGATCTCGACGACCCAGGTCGATCCCTTCTCCAACCCGCCCATGCCGGCCTTGACGACGTGGCGCCTGACGAGCTCCTCGACGAGCTCCCAGACGATGTCGCCATGCGTGGACAGGACCGCCTGGTCGAGCCTTGGATCGCCCAGGAATTGCATCGCGCCCGTCAAACCGTGGCCCTCGGCGAGGGAGGCCGTCGGTTGTGGCGCGATGTGGCGCGCCTGCGCCAGCGGCTCGACGGTCTGGACGCAGCGCAGGAACGGGCTGGTGAAGATCGCGGTGATCGGGAACGCTTGCAGGGTCGAGACCAGCTCCTGGGCTTGCTTGACGCCTTTCTTGCTCAGCGGCCGGTTGCGATCGTCCCCGGTCCAATGGCCCCGGCTCCCCGCCTTGGCATGTCGGACGACGTAAAAGGTCGGCACCCGCGCGTCTAAATCTAGAGGTGCGCCCGGCGCGCGCCCGGCGTCATGTGCGCCCGGCGCGCGCCCGGTGTCAGGGCATCCACTGGCGCAGGGGCTTGCGGTCGAGCGACCGCCACGCCTTGGGCCACTTCGCACGCGCTGCATCCGCCGCCAGGTGCTCCATCGCGATGAGCTCGCCGGCGACGAAGGCGCGGCGCCCGGTCACGCGCACGGTGCGAAGCCACGTCTGCGCCGTGATGCTGTCCTGGTGCTCGCCGAGGACGGTCTGGAGCTTGGCCGCCGCCCGCGCGAATGTGGAAGTCGCGGGGCCGGCCACCGGCGCCACCGCCTCCGCCGCGTATCGCGCGCGCTTGGCCAGGATGCGGATGCGGTGCAGCTCCGGGTCGGCCGGTGTGCCGGGCAGCCGGCGGACGGCGGCACGCAGCCGCCGCCACGGGCCGGTCGCCAGGAGCGGAAGGACCATGGACGCGGGCTGGTCGGCGTCGGGCAGCGCGGCCGGCGCATGAGCCGCCGCCACCAGGCGCTCGAGCAGGTCGACGTAGCGCACCGAGCCCAGCTCGCCCAGCATCTTCTTCCTCAGATCCTCGATCTCAGATTCGAGGATCTGAAGCAGGGAAGCCGCGGACCTCGAATCGCTTGACGGAAGCAACTCCGCGCGCTCGCGCAGCCTGCCGAGCAGCACTTCGCGGTCGCGCACCACGCCCAGGCCGAGCGCGAGCCAGGCCAGCTCGGACCGCAGCGGATCGCTCCATTCGGCGGCGAGGAGGGGGCCGAACGTGCGCAGGTTCGAGCGGAGCCTGCGGGTCGCCACGCGAGCCTGGTGCACCGCCTCCGGGTCACCGCTGGTGCGCACACGCGGATCGTGATGGAGCAGGGCGGCGACCGGCTCCGCGAGGATGCCTCGAATCACGTCGCGGGCCGGCGCGTCCGCCCGCACCGGCTCCGCCGCGACCTCGGGAGGCTCCATGGCGCGCGGCCCAAGGGCGCGGATGTGCTTGGGCGTGGGATCCGGCGCGCCGGCGCCGGCGCCGCGCAGCCGGGCGACCAGCGATTCGATGATGCCGTTGCCTCCATCCTCCTCGCCCATGACCTCGACCTCGAGCTCTCTGAAGCGAGCGGCGACCCGGCGCCCGTCCCGCACCGACACCTCGTCGTCCACGACTTCGGCGACACCGGCCCCAGCGGCGTCGACGAGCCTGACCCGACGGCGCAGCGTCGACAGGCGCGCGACCGGGACGAGGTCTGCATGGCGCACGTAAGCACGCACCACGGCGACCGCGGCCTCGGGCGGCCTCTTCGCCCCGCCGGGGAAGTTCAGCTCGTCGCGCTCGAGGATGCTGAGCGGGCTGGACGCGGAGGACGGCGCCGGCGCCAGCTTCAAAGTCCAGCCCTGCCCCGCGCGATGCCGTAGGGACACGCCCCAGCGCGCGAGCCGGAGGTCGGGAGTGTCGTAGTAGACGGTCTCGAGCCGGACGGCATCCGGAGCGGTGACGGCAAGGCCGTCGACGACTCCGCTCAGGTCGGGGAGGTGGAACGCGGGGCCGGCCCCGAGCTTCACCTCGCGCTCAAGCATGCGGGACGCCGTTGACCACCCCGTTACCCCGAGCGCTCTCCAGCGCAAGCTCCTGGAACTTCCTGTGCGAGTTGAGGCTGCGAACGGTAGGCACGCGCCGCCACGACCCGTCCGGGCCGAGCTCCCACGCAAGGACGTCGTCGGAGAGCGAGATGTCCAGGATCTGGCTGAGCCGCGCGCGCAGCTTGGGATCGTCGACCGGGACGACCGCTTCGACGCGGCGGTCGAGGTTGCGCGGCATGAGGTCGGACGAGCCGAGGTAGTACTCGGGCTGCCCGCCGTTGCCGAAGGAGAAGATGCGCGAATGCTCGAGGAAGCGGCCGACGATCGAGCGCACCCTGATGCGCTCGGACAGCCCCGGAACGCCCGGGCGCAGCGAGCACATGCCGCGGACGATGAGGTCGATCTGGGCGCCCGCCTGTGATGCGGCGTACAGCGCATCGATGATCTCCGGGTCGATCAGGTTGTTGACCTTGATGATGACCCGGCCGCCCGCCGCGCCCTCACGCTCGATCAGCTGGGTGATGCCCGCGCGCAGGCTCGTCGGCGCGACCAGCAGCTTGCGATAGCGGCGCTGCCGGCTGTAACCGGTGAGCAGGTTGAACAGCTCGGTGACGTCGGCGCCGAGGTCGGCGTCGGCGGACAGCAGGCTCACGTCCTCGTAGGCATGGGCCGTGCTCGGGTTGTAGTTGCCGGTGCCGACGTGGAGGTAGTGCTGTATGTGCCTGCCTTCGCGCCGCACCACCAGCGTCACCTTGGCGTGCGTCTTCAGGCCGAGCAGGCCGTAGACGACGTGGACGTTGGCCTCCTCGAGCGCTCTCGCCCACGTGATGTTGGCCTGCTCGTCGCCGCGCGCCTTGAGCTCGACCAGCGCCACGACCTGCTTGCCTGATTCCGCCGCGCGGATGAGGGCGCGCACGATGGGACTCCCAGGCCCCGAAGTCCGGTACAGGGTCTGCTTGATGGCGAGCACGTTGGGGTCGCTTGCCGCATGGTCGATGAACGCCTCGACCGATGTGGCGAAGGAGTCGTACGGGTGGTGGGCCAGCAGGTCGCCTGAGCGCAGCGCCGCGAACAGGTCGGGGATCTCGGCGGCCAGGCCGCGAAGTCGCGGTTGGGTCGTTGCCGTCCACGGCTCTTCCTTCAGGTCCGGGCGGTCGAGCTGAGACAGCGCGACGACGCTGCCGAGATCGAGCAGACCGTCGGTCTGGTACACGTCGGCGGGCTGCAGCTCGAGCTCGCGCGTGAGCAGCTCGAGGACTTCGGGCGACATCCCGGGGTCGACCTCGAGGCGGACCACCCGCGCGTGCCGGCGCCGCCGCCGCAGTTCGGTCTGGATGGCGGCGAGCAGGTCCTCGGCGTCGCTGTCGACGTCGTCGAGGTCACCGTCGCGCGTGACGCGGAAGGGATGGTGGGCCACCACCTCCATGCCCGGGAACAGCGCCTGGAGGTGGATGGCGATGACGTCCTCGAGCGGCACGTAGCGCCGGCCTTCGGCCAGGGCGATGAAACGCGGCAGGACGGGCGGCACCTTGACGCGCGCGAATCGCTGCTGGTGGCGCTGAGGGTCGCGGACCATCACGGCCAGGTTGAGGGACAGGTGTGAGATGTATGGGAACGGGTGACCGGGGTCGACCGCCAGCGGCGTGAGCACCGGGAAGATCTGCTGGCGGAAGACGGTGTGGAGCTGGCTGAGCTCCTTCTTGCTCATCTCATCGGAGCGCACCAGCGCAATGCCGGCGTCCGCCAGCGCGGGGATCAGCTCACGGTTGAACAGGCCGGCCTGGCGGGCGACCAGGCCTTCGACGCGGGTTCGAATCGAACGGAGCTGCTCGAGCGGCGACATGCCGTCCGGTGAAGCCACGGCCACGGCGGCCAGGACCTGCTCCTTGAGGCCGGCCACCCGGACCTGGAAGAAGTCGTCGAGGTTCTGGCTGAAGATGGCCAGGAACCGGACGCGCTCGAGCAGCGGGAGCCGGGCGTCCCCGGCCATGGCCAGAACGCGCTCGTCGAAATCCAGCCGTGAGAGCTCGCGGTTGAGGTAGCGAGGGCTCTCAAGGGCCGGAAACGGGCCTGTTGGCTCTGGGTCTGCCTGGACTCCCACCACCACGCCACGAAGATTAGCGGTTGCGTACGGGGCCCTGGCCGGCGCCAGGTCAAGGTCGCGGGCGCCTCTTGATGCTAGCGATAACCGATCCCAGTGCCCGTTTCCGGGAAAAGCGCGGGCCGGGCTTGCCTGCCGGCCCGCGCGGACGGAGCCCGGTCAGCCCAGAGCGGCTACGACATTGGAGAAGACGTTGGCGATCTGGTTCCCCATGGTTAAAAGAATGACGATGACCACGATGGAAACGAGAACCAGGATCAGCGCGTACTCGACCATTCCCTGGCCGCTCTGCCGGCGGTCAGCCGGCAACAACATGCGCCGCATCTCCTTACCTCCTTTCTCGCTGCGCGAGCGCTTGCACCATACAGTGCACAACGCCCGCCTTCACCTTTCCTTCAACTTTTACTCAAACATGACGTGTGAACTTTTATTAAGGCCCTGCGGTCATCATTGCCCACGCATTCGGACTCGCGGGCGCCTGATCGCCCCGATCCAAGGGGGCGCTGAGTGCTCCGCCTGATCGGCCTCGTCCTGCCTCTCGGCCTGGACACGTTCGCGGTGGCGGCGGCGCTCGGCATGACGGGACTTGGCGGCCGGCAGCGCCTGCGGTTCGGCCTGCTGTTCGCCGCGTTCGAAGGCGGCATGCCTCTTGCCGGCCTGGCCATGGGCGCCGCCCTCGGCCGTCAGGTCGGCAACCTGGCCGACTACATCGCGATCGTCGCGCTCGTGGGCCTCGGCGCGTACATGCTCCGGTCAGGCGACGAAAAGGAGGAGGCGCGGGTCCAGCGGCTCGTGACCTCGACGGGGGCAGCCACCATCGGGCTCGGTCTCAGCATCAGCATGGACGAGCTGGCTATCGGCTTCACGCTCGGGCTCGTCCACGTCTGGGTGGGCGCCGCCGTCGTCCTGATCGCGATCCAGGCTTTCGTGGTCTCGCAGATCGGATTCCAGCTGGGCAGGCATGCCGGCGAACGCTTTCGCGACGGCGCGGAACGGCTGGCCGGCGTCATCCTGATCGTTCTCGCCGCACTGCTCCTGCTGTCGAAGTCCGTGCCCCTCCCCGTCTAGTCGCCAACCGCTTGACATTGACCTAGGGTCAAGGTTGCAGCATGTGTCGCATGAGCACGCTGATCAGGAACGCGACAGGTAAAGCGGTTTCCGTAAACGGACTGCGCAAGTCGTACGGCGGAAAGGCCGTACTCGAGGGCGTCGACCTCAGCATCGGCGAGGGCGAGGTCTTCGGACTGCTCGGTCCGAACGGAGCGGGCAAGACCACCATCGTGCGGATCCTGTCCACCCTGGTCCCGGCGGACGCCGGCACGGCCAGTGTCATGGGCTACGACTTACGCGGCGAGGCCGGCGCGGTGCGCTCGGTGATCGGGGTCACCGGGCAGTTCTCCGCGGTCGACGATCTGCTGACCGGAGAGGAGAACCTGCTTCTCATGGGCCGCCTGCTCCACCTGCCGGCAACCGAGCGGCGGGCGAGGGCCGCCGAGCTGCTGGAGCGCTTCGACCTCGTCGAGGTGGCGAGGCGGACCCCGGCCACCTACTCCGGCGGCATGAAGCGCCGCCTTGACATCGCGATGACGCTCATGGGCCGGCCGCGGCTGATCTTCCTCGACGAGCCGACCACGGGCCTGGACCCGCGCAGCCGCCACACCATGTGGCGTCTCATCCGCGATCTGGCCGCGGAAGGCGTCACCATCCTCCTGACCACGCAGTACCTGGAGGAGGCCGACCAGCTCGCCGATCGCATCGCTGTGCTGGACCGGGGCCACATGGTCGCCGAGGGCACACCGCAGGAGCTCAAACGGCGCATCCCCGGCGCGCACATCCTGCTGCGCTTCGCCGACGCCGCCTCGCTCGACGCTGCCGCCCGAGCGCTGCGCGAGGGCTCACGCGACGACAACGAGCTGCTGCTGCGGGTACCCAATGAAGGCGGCGTTCGATCGTTGCGCGACGTGCTTGAACGTCTCGGAGACGACGTCGCCGTTGAAGACCTGTCCATCCACACGCCGGATCTCGACGACGTGTTCTTCGCCCTGACCGGCAACCCTTCCCAGGAGCGGAACCGATGACCGCACCGACCATGGCCATCCAGGACGCCACCACGATGCTCGGGCGAGAGCTCAAGCACACTCTCCGGTTTCCCCTGCTGCTCGTCAGCACCGTCCTGGTGCCGGTTGTATTCCTCCTCTTGTTCGACGACATCCTGGGCGGGACGATCGGGCACGGGCTCGGCGATGCGGCGCACGGTGCACCGTACGTTGACTTCCTGGTGCCCGGCATCATCCTGTTGACGATCGCGGGGAGCTGCGGGCCCACCGCGATCAGCGTGCACCTGGACATGTCCGGGGGCATCATCGACCGGATCCGCGCGATGCCGGTCACCCGCGGCGCGCTGCTGGCCGGGCATGTCGGCGGCAACGTGCTCCGAACGCTCCTCGCCACCACGCTCGTCATCGGGGTGGCGCTGCTGGCCGGCTTCCGGCCAAGAGCCTCGGTCACGGACTGGCTCGCTGTCATAGGCATCGTCGCGGCATTCTCCTTCGCCCTGGCCTGGCTGTCCGCGGCCCTCGGCCTGGTCGCCAAGACCGTCGCCGGGGCGAATGGCTCAACTTTGCCCATCGCGTTTCTGCTGCCCTTTCTGTCCAGCACTTTCGTGCCGGCCGATTCGATGCCGGTCGGAGTGCGCTGGTTCGCGGCGC
The DNA here is from genome assembly GCA_004299235.1 of bacterium. Taxonomy (NCBI): domain Bacteria; species bacterium. The sequence continues at coordinate 27,154 of SCQL01000002.1, read as the reverse complement.
ACCAGCCGTTCACCCCGGTGGTGGAGAGCCTGCGCGCCCTGTTGAGCGGCGCGCCCGCCGGCAGCACCGCGCATCTGGCCCTGGCCTGGTGCGCGGCCATCGCGCTGGCCGGGTACGTGTGGGCCCAGGTCGCGTTCCGCCGTGGCACCCGGTGACATGACGAACAGGTCGACGGCCGACCGGCGCATGATCACCATCGGCCAGCTCGCCGCCTACGCGGGAGTCACCATCAAGGCCGTCCGCCATTACCACCAGCGCGGCCTGCTCGAGGAGCCGCCGCGTGACTCCTCTGGCTACCGGCGCTACTCCGCCCAGCATGCGATCGCCCTGATCAAGATCAGAACTCTCGCCGAGGCCGGCGTACCGCTTGCCCGCGTCAAGGAGCTGCTCGCCGTCGACCCCGACCGGTTCGTCGCGGCGATGGTCGAGATCGACCGCAATCTGCGAGCAAGAGCCGACGAGCTCCTGCGCACCCGGGAGCGGATCGCCCGGCTGAGCGCCGGGGACCGGTTATTCGTTTCCGCCGAGGTCGCCGACTACCTCGAACGGCTGCTCGAGCTTGGCGTGAGCCGGCGGTCGGTGCAGATGGAGCGCGACGGCTGGATCCTGATCCAATCGGTCGCACCGAAGCAGGCGGCCACCTGGATAGCCGACAAGCGCGACGCGCTCAGCGATCCGGAGTTCCGCGCCATGTACCTCGAGTACGACGCGGCGTTCGACTGGTCCCCTGACGACCCACGGCTCGACGCGCTGGCCGACCGCACCCAGCGGTGGCTGGCCGGCCGGTCCCGAAAGCCGAAAGGCGGGGAACGGTCAATCCAGGATCCAGCGATCGCCCAGCTGATCGCGAGGTCGGGGGGCGCGTCGTCGCCGGCCTGGGACCGGCTCGCCGAGATCGCGAGTGAACGCCTCTCCATCAAGCCGAAAGCCCGCTCGTAAAGGTCGAGCGCTTTGTCCCGCCTCCAAGACGGCGTCGCGCTCCGTCAGCTCCAGGCGCGCGAGCTCAGTCGGCCTCGGTGAACACGATCTCGTCTGGGCTGATCGGGTGGCCGTGCAGATCCGCGGTGACCGCGAGTCGGCCTGGCGGTGTGTCCGGGAGGAAGGCCCCGGCCAGACCACGCCGGCGCGTTCCTGGTGCCAGGTGAGTCCCCTGTCCTCGCTTGCGTGAAGGCTGTAGGCGACGATCTTCGAGGCCAGGCCCTGGATCGCCTCCTGGCCAATCGGCAGCTGGGAGCGCTGCTGGACGAAGGCCGCGATCATCGGATGACGATCGGCGATGCCTTCGACTGGGAGTTGAATCGAAGCGTCATCGAGCGCCAGGTCCTCGACGAGGCAGCGGCGAGTGACACGCAGCTCTGCTGAGCCGCTGCTGCTTTCAGCCACGCATTGGGGCGGGAATCAGCGGTACTGGTCGAGGTCGGCAGCCAGGTCCGCAGCCAACTTGCGAGCCCCCGACTCCAAGACGTTGGTGATCGCCTTCAGGTCCCCCGAAGCTACTGCGCGCTGCGACGCCGCGAACACACCCGCCAGTTTCTCGCGATGGTTGTGCATGTACTCGGCCACGGCGATATGGATGACGTCGGCCGGTGAACCCCCGTGCAGCTCAGCCAAGAGCCGGATCGGCGGTACGTCGCTCTCGAAGACGCGGACGGGCTTGGTTCGGACGGCCATTGCAGTAACAATGCGTCACGGTTACAGCCTCCATAGGAGAGGTGGGCTCTGCGGCTGTCCTCGAACTGATGTCGCCACCTGACCAAGGACCTGAGGCGGTCGCCGATTAATGCGACGGACGCTCGTCGAGTTGGCGCGCTGGGGCCTTGTCGGCGCGGCAGGATCTCATCCGCACAGGTGCTCCGGGAGCCTGGCGCAAGTTCCCAAGCTCTCGAAGAAATAAGCCGAGCCTTCTCCCGAGTTCCACTGGATTAGATGAAGGTCCAGTCGATCGCAGCAGCCACCGGAATGGGTGCCGTGGACATTGCGGTCACCGACTCAGACCGCGCCCTCCGTTTCTATCGCGATTACGTCGGCCTCACGGCGCTTCCCGGCGAAGGACCCGAGATCCGCATGGGCGCCGCCGCGCGGCCGCTCGTGGTTCTCCATCCGGGTGCTGAGCGACCGGTCGTGCCGCGGGCGTCGGGGCTCTACCACTTCGCCATCGTCGTCCCCGACCGGCGCGAGCTGGCTCGCGTCATCGGCCGGCTTGCTCGACTCCGCTGGGACCAATACCCGACCGACCATGTAATGACGAAGGCGAATTACCTCTGGGATCCCGATGGCAACGGGATCGAGATCTACACCGAGTCGCCCGAGGACGGGACCATGGGTTTCGCCAACGGGTCATGGTTCGTGCGGGACAAGGACGGGCGCGAGCGGTCGGGGCGCGACCCCATCGACCTGAAGGAGCTCTTCAGTCACCTTCAGCCCGATGACAGCCTCGACCTGCCGATGCCCGGTGGCACCAGGATGGGCCACATCCACCTGCAAATGGCCGACGTTGAGGCCGCGATCCGTTTCTACCATGACGTCGTCGGCTTCGACGTCATGGGCCATATCCCTGGCGTGGGCTTCCTGTCGGCGGGCGGCTACCATCACCACCTTGGTCTGAACGCCTGGGTGGGGCAGGGCGCTCGTCCCGCTCCAGCCGGTTCGGCGGGCCTCCGCCGTTTCACCGTCGAGCTTCCGACGAAGTCCGATCTCGAAGATGTCGTCGGCCGCCTCGAGCACGCCGAGGTCCGAGTTGCCGAAGAGGAAGGCGGCTTCGGCGCGGTGGACCCATCGGCGAACCGGGTGCTCTTCAAGGTCGGAGCGGAAAGCTAGTTGCGTCGACTTCGCGAGGTGGGCATCTAGTCGACCGCGGTTAGGACCCTCCGGCCGCGGCCGTGGCCCATCTGGGTGGCCGCGTGCGCGGCGGCCGCCTGGTGCAGCGGGAACGTCTCCGCCACCTGGGGCTTTGAGAGCCCCCGTTTCGCGAGGTGGGCATCTAGTCGTCCTTCTGGGCCGACGGTACCGCCGTAAGCGGCACGCCGCCGCTGCGCAAAAGCTGGTCCGTCCGCAGCGGACAAGGAGATGAGATCGTTGCACTCCTGAGATCCGTCAGAAATGGAGAAGCAATCACGGCGCGGGGGATCTAGCGTGAAGGGCATCAACCCGGTGACAGGAGGAAACCGATGAAGATCAAGCTGACCACCATTTACGTAGACGACCACGACAAGGCGCTGCGCTTCTATACCCAGGTGGCTGGCTTCGTGAAGAAGGCGGACGTATCACAAGGGGGCTATCGCTGGCTCACCGTGGGGTCGCCTGAAGAGCCGGATGGCACCGAGCTGCATCTCGAGCGCAACGACAACCCCGCGGCCAAGGCCTACCAGCAGGCGCTCTTCCAGCAGAGCCAGCCCGCGGCAATGTTCTACACGGACGACATCCAGCGCGACTACGAGCGGATGAAGGCGGCCGGCGCCGAATTCAAGATGCCGCCGACCAAAGTGACAGGCTCGACCATCGCCCAGGCGAATGACACGTGCGGCAACCTGATCCAGATCACGCAGCTGAACCACCGCAACTAGTCGTACCGAACCGTCGTCAGCGGGGGTCGCGCCACGACATCCCACGTCTCGGATGGCGCGGCCCGCCGCCCTCTCTATTCGACCTCCACCTCTCGGATGAAAGTGCCATGGGACCTGACCGCCCATCAGGCACAACGCCCTTCACATGTAGGGTTACTTGGTCCGGAAGGAGCACCTATGTCTGGGACGAGAATTGATCGATTGCTCGGAAGTAGGACTGCCAACAGTCTCCATTGCCGAGGCTGGGGCTATCGGTTGCGAGAGCTGCTATAGGCGCCGCAGTGATTCGTGGCGGAAGAGCTCCGGGTCGCGTAGTGGTGCCAAGTGCCGGGCCCGAAGGCTCAGTGCGCGGGGCAGACCCGCAGCTCTGGGCGGCGACACGGGCGGCCCCCCCAGACAGGCAGGCTATTCGCGGCTGGGCGACGCTCCGTAGCGTGCAAATCCGATCTCAAGAAGGTCGAAAGCGCGCTTGGCCACGCTTCGCCTCCGTGCAGGCGTGGTTTCGTGCTCTGCCGCGGCCGCCGCGACCCGGATTGCACCGGTAAGCGCAGCAGCGACCACGCGGGGCTCCGGATCACTGCGCGTGGCCCCCACGCTCTCGGCGATAACTTCGGCTATGCGGTCCTCCCATCGGTTCCAACGCTCTCGGAGGCGGGCACGAACCGAAGGGTGACGGAGCAGATCGACCATCTCGACGGAAACGGACCGCTTGGTCGATCGACCCACCTGCTGTGAATCGCTGCCGCGTAGGAGAACATGTCGGATGGCGACGACGATGGGCTGTCGCCGGTCACGCTCGCGAATGGCGCGAACCAACTCCTCGATTCGGTCGTCTCCACGGCCGAGAAACACGTCGTCCTTGCTTTCGAAATTGGCTCGAGGTCGAGGTTCCAGTTGATGCCGAAGCGGTCGCTCAGCCAGGCCCCGGCACCGCCCCACGGGCCCTCGGTCAGCGGCTACCTACAGTCCCACACTGGTTGGAGCAGTCCGGCGTGACCTCCGGCGTGCTGAGCAGCCTGCCTTTCGGCACAGCCTCGATCGCGATGCCATCGTGGCTGCCCCCGTGCCCGACGCCGTGAGCGCGCTAACAATGCGATCGGTTGGCGTGCGCAACCGCCCGCACCGCGCCGGCTGTGTTGACCGCGGCCAGAATCAGGCCGGCCCAGAAGAAGAGGAGCCCTATCGGGCCGAACATGGGCCAACCGATCGTGCGGCCCAGCTCGAACGTGGCCAGGCTGAACATCCCCAGAGGGAAAACCGTGCTCCAGCGCAGCGGGTCGTAAGTGAGGCTCGTCCCGCGCCACCGTACGCCAACGAGCTCCGCCACACATAAGTAGGGTACCCAGGCAGCCCCACCCAGCCAGGTCGCCACCGCAAGCCCGGCCGTCAGCGGCCCGTCCACAGTTGAGGCAACCGTCGAGATCGCCAGGGCGCCCATCGTGATCCAGTAATCGGGGGTCATGCCTGATGCGCGTACCTCATGTCGCGCGAGGCGGCGCAGGATGAGCGCGATCAGACCGACATAAAGAGTCAGGCCCAAGGCCCAGAGGCCGACGCCGACGTCGAGGATCGCACCGCCCCCAAGCTGCCTCGCGACAGAGCCGGCCAAGATCGACAGCGATTGTGTCGCCACCACGGCGAGCAACCAGGAGCCCCTGATCGACCGCGCGGCCCATCCCCCGGATTGACCCAGGACGAGATTGACAGAGGCGGCGGCGGCCGCCACCCAGCCTGTGATCGCGAGAACGCCGAAGACCAATGGCGCAGCCGGCCAAAGGCCGGCAAGGCGATCTCCAAGTACGCCGCAGGCGGCGACCCAGGTGAATAGAACCAGCGCGAAGTGCGGATCGGACTTGCTGGACAAAATCGATCTACGGCGGCGGCCGGCGCGCCACAAGTCGCTCGCCACCAGAGCCAAGAAGGAGACAACCGCCAGAGCCAAGAGGACCCCAGACAGCGCAGCCTGGCCCTCGACCTGGGCGGCCGTGGAAAGAATTCCGGCGGCCATGACAGGGCTGAAATCACGAAGGCGATCCGATTCGACTCGCCGGACCGCCGGTCCGGCCGTGACGGGCGCTATTCTTCGGCTCGCGCGGCTTTCTCGCGGCCGCGGCCGGAAACGTTCGTCAGGTCGTCCACCCGGCCCATGAGCCAATAGTCCCCATCTTCGTCGACGCGAGCCCCGTCGCCGGTGAAGTAGACGCCGGGGAAGCGTTCCCAGTATGTCTTCCGAAAGCGCTCAGCATCTTTGTACAGGCCGCGCAGCATAGCCGGATATATGGAGTCTTGATCACCGGGTGTCCCGCAGATCGTGATTGAAATGCGCACTCGGTTGTCAACGCACGGTGAAGAAGGCGGCCGTGAGTCAGGCCGCGGGCAGATCCCCGCACGAGATGCTCGGGCCGTTGACTGGAGCGGTCAAGTCTGGGCCGTGGTGGACGTTGACGTACCAGCCTCCCGCCGGGACCGCGTACTCAGCCGGCACCTGGCTGACCACCGTTGCCGCGCCCGAGGAATCCGCAATCACCTGACTCAAGGCGTAGGCGATGCCACCGGGTTTCGCGCATGAACCGGCGTGGACGTGGGAGATATGACTGGAACCGGGGGCCATTCCCGTGAGCTTTATGGTGATGGTAAACGCCCCGGAACCCTTGACGACCTGGCCGGTACCCGATACGCCGCTGTTGTTCGCTCACGGTCCCGAACTCTGCGAACTTCCGTCCCGAAATCGCCGAAACGATCGGTTTCAATTCCAAAGTTCTAAAGGAGCCATGTGTTCCGTCCAGATTTGAAGCGTTTTTCCGACGGTTTGCTACTTGAACTACTACATGGGCAAGGTTTCAGCAGGGCGCGCCGCGCTTGCTTTCCGACGATCTCAACAACCCGCTGCTGTCTTTGCCCCAACTGGTTTCGACAGAGCGCCACTTGCCCAGTACCTGTTAATGGCAAACGTAACCGGCGCCGCTTTCGCCCGCCTCGGCTGGGATAACGTTCGCCGGCCAGCAGACCACTCCGCCGGCGGCGAGGTTGAGCGCATGAAGGTCGAGATTGTCCGCAGCGTTGACGTAGTCGCTGCCAGGCTGTTGCACTGTGCGAATCGATGCATCTACCCGGTCGATGAATTGTTGGGTCGCTGCCTTCAGATTCGCCGCTGGCTGACTGATCGCCTCAGGTGCTGGCGTGTTGGTCAGATCTCGCAGCAGCGAAACAGCTGTGGAGCGCATGTCTCGCAACCCGGCAACGCAGAGTTCTCGTGTCTTGCAAGGAACTTCGTGATGCCGCAGTCGGTTCTTACGGCTCCATCGGTATTGAGTGCGCCCATGTCGCCATTCACCCACCGATTGTCGGTGTGGGCAGTCTATGCTCCGGTTCGACTTTGGACATCCTCGTAATCGATGTCGGTGGCACCCATGTCAAAGCGCTCGCCACGGGTCGCAGGAAGCCTCTCGAGATTCGATCCGGTCCGAAGATGACTGCAATCGAGATGGTGCGACAGGTTCAAGACGGAACTGCCGGATGGCGATACTCGGTCGTGGCGATTGGCTACCCCGGACCGGTTCTGCATGGCAAGCCGGTAAGCGAGCCGGTCAACCTGGGAGGCGGATGGGTCGGGTTCGACTTCGCGAAGGCGTTTGGCCATCCCGTGCGCGTGATCAACGACGCCGCAATGCAGGCTCTGGGAAGTTACAAGGGCGGCCGCATGCTCTTCCTCGGGCTGGGCACGGGACTCGGCTCGGCGCTCATCGTCGACGGTCAGCTCGAGCCGATGGAACTTGCCCACCTGCCTTACAAGACTGGCCAGACATATGAGGACCGGGTTGGCAAGGCGGCATTGGACCGACTGGGCAAGAAGAAATGGCGCCGCAATGTCGCGGCCGTGCTCACTCGATTGCGAGCCGCCCTAGAACCCGACGATGTTGTCGTCGGCGGCGGTAACGCAAAGTTCCTACGCAAGTTGCCGAAGGGCGTGCGGCTCGGCTCCAACGCAAATGCAATCGCCGGCGGCTATCGACTGTGGAAGGCTATGCCTAAACGCACACGAAACCGACCCGGACTAACAGCCGGTCGAACTCGTCCGCGCTGAACAGGCTGCGGCTGATCCGTGACGAGTGGCCGGTCGCCTTCCGCGTGTACCGCTCGCCCTACGGCGGCGAGTGTCGCGGTGTAGCCAGACCCACCTTCAGTGTCGGCCGAATCGCTCTCCTGCTCTTACACACCGGTTTCAAACGGGGTGGTCGCCCTGGTTCCCCAGTTAGCCCAGGATCCGACGTGTACCCAACGTCCGCGAAGCAGTGAGGATGGGTTAGCACAGCAGGCTTCGGTCGCACAGCAGCTCGCGGTAGCGGAACCAACCTCAGGTAGCCGAGCGACTTTTTGGTGGGGGCGATGCGATACGTTTTGGATTCAAGTTTTGGTCGGGGTGACGGGACACTATTTGAACCCCTCACGGCGTTCGAACAAATCGGTGCTCGAGTTGCTCCGCGGTTACGCAACGGTCAGCGGATGCTTGCGCGCTTCCTCATCGAGGGCTTCCGGGGCCATGTCCAGTCCATCCGGCCACGCGATCGTCGCGGTTTCCGGATCGACCTCGACCTGAGCATAGTAAGCAGGATCGGTGAGCGGTTCGAATACACCGGTCCAAGTCCGGCCCGAGAAGTCGGCATCGCCGACTGTCCCGTCAGGAGCCGGAGCCGATAGTCGGGTCCAAGGCGCCGGCCAGAAGCTCGCCCGCCCCACAACCGACACCGAGGCGCGCGATCCTCCGTGGTGGGCATGGAAATCCTGGCGCGAGAGCATCGAATATCGGCCGTCGGAGTTAGTTAGACTCCGACGGACGTGGCTAAGCATCGAATGGAGGCCCACCCGTGAGGATTCTCCGAAATTCCCTCCTGATCGTTCCGCTACTTCTGGCCGCCTGCAGTGCCAACGGCTCGGGACAGAGTCCGACAGCGACCCAAGGATCGGCAGGGAGTCACGGACCAGTCGGCACCTGGATCAGCTCCACGTCCGTCTCCGTCGTGGTCGTAACCAAATGTGTTAATTGCGGCAATATGGTTTTCGACCAACCTGGTGGACGAGACACGCCCCTCTGCACTGATGTAGCGGCCACCGCAACTTGGCCGACGCAGGTAGAAATGGATGTCCGCCCCGGCTCAGACGCCGGCCATGTCGACGTAACCCTCACTTTCCACACGAGCGGTAGCACTGCCTCGATGTTGAGGAACTGCGGATTCACGCACGACAACGCCAATCCCGCTTCCGGGGCGGACTTCTTCGGTGACGCGAATTTGTCATACCAACTCACCGGCACGGTTGGGTCCGCGACGTTCTTAGGGCTACTCGGTCCGGGTGGTACGCCAGTAGGCAGTTTCCAAAGATCGGGCAATAGCATGACCGGTTCGTTCACAGGGTTCACGCATGGCGCGAATGTCTCCGCAGGCACAAATCCGGTGTATCACACAGAACCGGGCTCGTTCACCGTGAACCTGCAAACCTGACCGCGGCGGCGAGCCGCATATTGGGATGTATGAGTTAAGTCGACTGGTTCGGCCAAAGCCCCCAGCCGCCCCTCATCGAACCGGACATCAGGTTCTCCTCATCCGGCTGTGGGGTTCAAAAAGTTGGTCACGCAGACGCCTCGCTACGTGGAGTTCGGAGAACTGAGGCGGGGGCTGGCTCATTGGCGCCGTGAGTGTACTGGCCCGAGTTGGAGACCTTCCCGGCTACGCCGATCGACGACCAGTGACTTTTCGCCACTTTAAGCGCCCTGGGACTCTGGCCTCTTCGCGGCAGATTCCCCTCAGGAGCTGTTGCCGGAAGCGATGTCGTCTTTACCCATATCCGCAAGGCCAGGGCCAGACCCGGGCAATTTGTTGTCTCGAACCCAGTTTGACGCGCTGCCGGTCACGATGGTGATGCGCGGACCCGAAGCGGTGGCGACGACATTGTCCTGTATGAAATCGTTCCACGCATCTTCGAGCACGATGCCGGCTGACGGAACGAGTACCGCTGCGCCGGCCGCGTCGGTTCCAACGTAGTTGCCGGCGATGAGGTCGAAGCTGGCCGACGCGCTCAGCTGGATCGCGGCGTGGGCACCGCCGGCAATTGAATTGTCGAGCACGTAGTCATCCGACCCCTGTAGGTCGACTGGAGGGAACCCGTTCGGTGGAAATGGGAACGTCGACGGGAGCGATCCTGGCCAGAAGACGGTCTTGTAGTCCACGGAGACACCGATCGCGTTGCCGATGACAACGTTGTGCGGTCCAGCCACCGCCACCTGGTCTGTGACCACGTTTCGGTCGGACGGCGTTGATCCACCGATGCGGTTGAAATCGGCGGTGGAAGCTACGGTGACATTCGCCTCGCCTCCTGCAAGGGCCAGGCGGTGTGCCCCGCTGGCATCGGTCCCGATCATGTTCCCGAAAACCTCGTTGTATGAGGTGTAGTCATCGGTCAGGGTCAGCGTCCCAGCGATCACGTTGTTTTTGATCACGTTACGTGGACAGCCCGAGTACATGAGGATCGCAGCCTGGCGGTTCGCGGCGTCCAGCGCCCTCGACCCGGCGACATCCGTTCCGATGTAGTTGTTCTCGATAACCGAATCCGAGAGTCCCTTCAGGTCCAGCTCGTCCTGACCGTTACCGCTGATCACGTTCCTGTCGGCGAGGGCAGGGCCGCCGATCGTGATTCTCTTGGCCCCGCCGACGCTGATACCGGAATGGCCATTGCCGAGCGCTTTCGACCCAGTTGCATCGGTCCCTATCCGGTTGCCGACGATTCGATCATCGGTGGGCCCCGCGCAGCAGAGACTCAGACCGGCGATTCCATTGCCGCTGAGCACGTTGCGAGCAATGGTGGTGTGGCTCCCGCCCAACGCGATCCCTGAACCGGGAAAGTGGATCACCTCCAGGCCGCTCACCGTGTTTCCGTTCGAGTTGATCACAAGACCATCCGAGCCGCCATTGCCTCCGGCAAGCGCCGAACCATCGATGACGACGCCGGCGCCTGTGGCGTCCAGGGTGATGTTGTCGCGGTAGATTGATAGCGGCTGATGCGGCTGAATCGTTACTGGCGCACCGGGTGGAAATGCCGCAGGATCGAACGTGACGGTGCCGCCGGTATCGATCTGCTGCAGGCAATCGCGCAGGCTTCCGGGATCTGCATCGGCTGCGGTCGTGACCTTGCAGGTGGCGAGGGTTCCCGGGGGCGGGCTCGGGCACGGCGGTAAGGGTGAGCCGCATGGACCGGTTCGCGGCCCGGCCTGATAGGCGTCGAGGCGAGCGTCAACGGCGGCCGAAGTGGACGGATTGTCGGCTACCGGCTCGCCATTCGAAGTTACCATCGCCGTGGGGCCGGGACCGCGATCGACGATGATCAGGCCGCCACTACCTCCCGCGACGTAGGCATAGTGGCCTTCCATCACGACCCCTTCGGCGCCTCCCGGTACACGCAGCTGAGCCGCGATCGAGGGGTGGAGCGGATCTGTGATGTCGATCGCCAGCAGGCCCGCCGCACCGTCGGCGACGTAAAGGCGGCCATCGGCAAACGCCAGCATCCGCGGCCGCCCCGTATAGGAAGCGGGAAGCCGCAGTGTTCCGAGGCCGCGCATGTCTGCCGGGTTCGTGACATCGGCCAAAGCGAGCTCAGATGTCAGTCCACCACTCGAACCGATCAAGGCGGCCAGGTTTCCGGAAACATCCACCGCGTCCGCATCTGGAGGGAAGAAGCCGCCCGGGGACAGCGTGCTGATCAGTCGAGGGTTTCGGGGATCCGAAATGTCGACTGCGACGAGTCCGGATCCGGTGCCGACATATGCCAGGCTCCCCGACACCGCGACCCCGGTGCTGACATTGGCGGTCGGGAGAAAGCTCAGCATGCAGGGCGGTGACTGCCGGCCGTCAACGATGGTCAGGCCGGACTCCATGGCGTAGTAGACGATGCCCCCCTCGACAGCCAGATCGCGGGTGACTCCGCTCTCCGGGAGAGCTTGCGGAGGCCCGGCTCGTGGAGGGGCGCCGGCCGAGACGTCAACGCCCAACACGGTCGAGCCCGCGGTGAGCGTGCCTACCGGCTCCACCATTGACATCAGGGCGTTGTTGCCCACCACCGCCATCGCACCGCCTTCGGCGACGGTAGCCACTCCACCCACCACGACCGGCCGCGCCGGCTGCTCTAGATTGACGACACGCAAGCCCTCGGTCTGAGTCGCAACGTAACCCAGACCTTGCTGCACCGCTGCGGCGGCGACGAAGCCGCCTGTCGAAAACGCGCCGATCTCGCGTGGCGTGCCTCCGCGAGTCACGTCAAGAAGGGTCACGCCCGAGAAGCTGTCCACGAGGTAGGCGATGCCACCGTCGATCACCACCCGAACCGCGCGGCCGTCGACTGGGAATGTTCCGGCTGTCGTGAACGGCGCCGTCTTCTTGAGATTGATTACCTCGAGGCCTCCCGAAGCACTCGCCACATACGCGCTGGTTGAATCCTCCGCCACGCCGAGAGCCCAACTGGTCGTCGCCTGGATGCCCAAGGATTTCGGATGACTGGCGTCGCGGACATCGACGACGGCAATCCCCGCCCAACCGTCGGCAACGACCACCGTGTTCCCCGAGACGGCCACCCCGTACGCGAATCCGGGAGTGGCCAACCGGCCAACCTCAGTGGGCTTGTCGGGCTTCGAGATGTCGGCTACAAGCAGTCCCGCATCGGCTGCGGCGAGATAGGCGAAATTCCCGTTGACGGCTACATCCAAAATGTCGTTATTGCCGAAAGCTGCCCCCGCGAGCTTTGGCTTTTGCCGGTTGGCAATGTCGAGCACTGCAAACCCCGCTGGACCATCCGCCACCAGGGCATAGCGGTTGCCCAGAAGCACCACCCCATGGGCAAAACCCGGCGCTGAATATGAACCGAGCAGTTTCGGGTCTTTCGGCGCAGACACGTCGAACAGATAGACGCCTGCCGATCCAGCCGAAACGGCTGCCAAACCTGAATTGACCGCGATGCCTGTGACTTCACCGCCGAGGATCGGTGTCTCTCCGATCTCGACCGGCTTGCCGGGTATGGATACGTCGACCACAAGAACGCGTGGTCCGGCGCCCACATACATGAGGTTGCCGGCAGCGGCCACCGCTCCCGAGTCGCCGCCAACCTGGCCGGTGATCGCCATGGCGGGCGCACCACTCGACGGTTTGGCCGGCCGGGTCGGGCTGGCGATGGGCGGCGTTGGCCCCGCGGGGCACTGCGGCATAGCCCCTCCGGTTCGGGGATCCAGGCCGGCCAGTCTGGCCGGCGGCGTAAAGGTCGGAGCCTTCGTCAGAGGCGAGACGGCGCTTGGCGCCGGCGCGTTAGTTGTGCAGCCGGACACAAGAAGGATGATCGCGCCGCAGATCGGGGCTAAAGCCTTGACCAATGAAACTTTACAGAGCCGGTCCCAATGGTCGCCGGTTGAAGCCCCAGGACCAGACCACTTTCGCCCGAGGCCCACCGAACTCGATCGAGGAGCCGACCGGTTCAAATCCCGTACCTATTCTCCCCACTCCGCTACCCATAGCCGCAATATGTTGTAGTCGCGCGGTGCCCATTCCTAGATCTTGTGGGTTGAAATAAGGTCGGAATGGTCGGGGAGGCGGGATTTGAACCCGCGACCACTTGACCCCCAGTCAAGTGCGCTACCGAGCTGCGCTACTCCCCGATCACATGGGCAACTGATTCGCTCCTTCCGCCATCGCATGGCGCTTGGCGATTCGGGCGCCATGCATGCCGGATCAGGGGATCGATTCTACCCGTGGCCTGTCGGAGCGGGCTGTGTGCGGGAGCCTGCCGGGTTCGTGCGCCGATGCGTCGCACGTCGGCAGACCGACGGGACGATAGGCGGCGCCCCCCGCGGGTGCCCGGTGCTAGACCCTAGGGGTTGACGCCTTCCAGATACTTGGAAACGGCGACGCTCCCGTCGAAGTAGTTGGCGTGGGTTTGCTCGACAGTCTCCAGGGAGTCGGCCCCGATCAGGACGATCTCGACCAGCTTCCGGTCCTGAAGCTCCTTCTCCTTGGCTGAGTATGCGGCCACCGCCCGTTCCCCGTCTTCTTCGAACGAGATCAGTTCCTCCATGACACCTTTGTCATGGTCGAAGACGATCAGGAAGTGCTTGATGCCCTTGCTCATTTAGCTAGTCTCCCACAAAGGGCGCCCCGGCTTGGCGCGCTTCGGCGATCTTGAGACGCAGGCTGTCGGGAACCGGAGCGCCCCGTTCCTCCAAGGCCATCGCCTCCGAGATCGCCGCCAGCCAGACCTGAACCTCCCCGGGGCCGAAGCCACTCTTGACGTCGACGTCAAGACGCCCCGAGAGCCGCTCAACGGCGATGGCCCAGGAGTGCATGAGGGGGGTCCGAAGCTGAACTTCGATGCGCCTGTCGATCCCCTCTTGATCTTCGTAACAGACAACGACGTGGACCGCCCGGTACCCCGACGCCCGGGGGTTGAGGATGTAGTCGTCATAGCCGACCGGTGGCCGGTTGTGCTTCAGCTTTCGCTCAATGCGACGCAGGTCTTCGATCGATCGCACGACGGCGCGGCAACCGCCAATGTCCTGCATTCGAGACAGGTCCATGGTGGGGTGTCGGTGCAGCTTGTCCATGATCGTCGCCATTCGCTTTAGCCGCTGTGAGATCACTGCGTCGATCTTCAGCGAAGATGCGATCGAGCGTAGGCCCATGTTGGCCTTCACAAGAGGTGTTTGGTGAGCAGCTCGGAAAAGCTGGATCGTTTCGATCGCCCTGACAAACTCGTCGTAGGTGCTGCGACGGTCTGGATCGGAAAGATGACGAATGACGCTGGCGGCCTTCCGGATCTGGGCGCGCGACGGAAAGGCTTCTGCCACGCGCGCAAGCTATCACTTCACTCCGCTCGCCTCCTAAATAGGTCGGCTTCCTCGACCTTCAGGACTCGGCCAGTCGTTTGCGAGTGTTCAGTCGCGGTTTTCGACGCCAAGATACGGGCCCTCCATGGGCCCGCTCCGGCGCCGCGCCCGGGCGCGATCGCGCGCGAGCGGTCACGGCGCCATGACCGATGGGCGTGCGGCGGGTCGTCAGCTCAATGGCTGCTGGTCGCCACGGCCGCCCTTTGCAGCAGGCCGACCACGTTGCCCTCGCTGTCCTTGAACCAGGCGGCCTTTTCCTCGCCGATCGACGCGATGCCGCCCTCGGTCTTCAAGCCCGGAAAGTCGTACTCCTCGAACGCCACGCCCCTTTCCTTCAGCTCATTCACCGCGACTGCGATGTCGTCGACTTCGAGGCCCATCTGGGTGTGATCGCCGGAAGCCTTGCCGTGGCTCGGAAACACGAGGAAGCGACTGCTGCCCACGTTGTAGAAGACGCTGCCGTCAGATAACGATTCGCCAGGCGCAAGGCCGAGCTTTTGCTCGTAGAAGTTGCGGGCCCGCCCGATGTCCTGGGCGGGAATCGCGGCTCGGGACTCTTTGAAGCTCAACATGGTCCACCTCCACGTCTTCGGCTCCGGCTGGCGGGGAACATGTCCACAGCCGCGAGCCCAACCAACCCATTATGGGCGCCATCAGTGGGACCGTCCTGGGTCAGCCGCGGGACCGGTAGGCGACCAGGCTTCGGTGTGTCGAGGTGAAGCCCGCCTCGCGCAGCAGGGCGTTCAAAGGTGACTCCATGACAGGCACGCCGTCGACGCGCTGCAGCTCGACCTTGCCGGCCCGCGTGGCGACATCGATGAGCGCCTGCAGGTGCTCCGGCTCGACCCCGCCGTTGGTGAGCAGCGACCGCCCGCCGCGCTCCAGGTACAGCACGAGGGCGCCGTCATCCAGCACGCAGTACGCGCCCGCGGCGCGCGCCATCCGTCCATCCGATCGCGGCCACGGCAGGACCGATCCGTACGCGCTCGCCGGATCGCTCGCCGCCAGCGCCAGCACTCCGCCGCCCGCATCCCGCAGCGAGCGCAGCCGGTCGACCGCCCCGGGCATCGCGAACTGCGAACCGCCCAGTCCCTCGACGAAGTAACCGCGACGGATGCGGCCGGCCTCCTCCATGGCGCGCAACACCGGGTACAGCCCCGCGAAGCCTCCGGGCCAGCCCTCCGCCACGACGGCCTCCCGCGTGAGCACGCCATGACGCTGCAGCAGGACACCCGCTTCGGCGTGCAGCCTCTCGGTCGCCGCCGCGCCCGACCCGACCAGGTCCGCCACCAACGACCAGCGGCCCGCGGCGCGCGGCTGCGTGAGTCGCGGCAGGCGCGGCCGCCGGGCCGGTCTGCGGGCCGCCGGGCCCAGCAGCCGCAGGGGGGCGAACGTGTCGTTGGTGACCTCGCCGGACCACACCAGGTCCCACAACGCATCGAGCATCTCCTCCTCGTCGCCGCCGCCACAGGAGCTGTAGAGGTCGCGGAAGAAGCTCGCGCCTCGGGCTCCCAGGTGATCGCGCAGTCGCGTGTGAAGGTCCGACTGAGGCGCGTCGGCGGGCTCCGGCACAAGACGCGGAGCGTCGCCTCGCAGGTACAGCGCCACCCGGCCGTCGCTCGTGCCCAGAGAACCCCGGCCGACCCACACCACCTCACCCATCGACACCAGCTCGTCCAGCAGGCGCGGGGCGTAGCCCGAAACGCGGCTCGCGATGACGTCGCGCTCGATCACGGTGGCCGGCAGCGCCAGGCCCTGGAGCTGGAAGGCGACCTCCAGCAAACGATCGACGCCGCCAACCTTGACTCCAACCCCGTGCCACGCCGGCAGGAATCGGGCCAGCACCTCCGGCGCGACCGACTCGACCTCGCGCCGGAGCGCCGCCAGCGACCGCCGGCGCAGCAGCCGCAGGACCTCGGGGTGGCAGTGCTCCCGGCCCTGAGCCGCCGGCCGGAACTCGCCGGCGAGCACGTCCCCGCGCGCCGCCAGTCGCGCCAGCGCGGCCTCGATCGACGCCACCGGCACCCCCCAGCGTCGGGCCGGATCGGCGGTGACGAAAGGCACATGCGTGCGCGCCCAACGCCGAAGCAGCGATTCCAGCGGTTCCGGCCCCGGGCTCAAAAACGCGTCGGGCAAGCCGACCGGCAGGCTCGCTCCGGCGGCCTCCCGGAAGCGGCCCGCGTCTTCGGCCGCGATCCAACGCGACTCGCCCGCCAGTCGAACCTGGATCGCCCGCCGTTCCTTTTGCAGCGAGAGCAGCCATGCCTCCGCGACGCCGCGCGCCACGGCCTCTTCGCCGGTGAGGTCGCCCAGGCGCACGAGCAGGTCGTGCGCCTCGTCCGAGTCGCGCGGGAAGCGCTCCGGCAGCAGGCCCTGGAGCTCGAGCTCGACCGCCGCGATCGCCTCGGGGTCGAGCAGCTCACGAAGGTCTTCGCTGCCCAGCAGCTCGGCCAGCAGCTCCCGGTCGAGGGTCAGCGCCTGCGCGCGGCGCTCGGCCAGCGGCGAGTCGCCCTCGTACATGAACTCAGCCACGTAGGAGAAGAGCAGCGACGACGCGAACGGCGACGCCCGTTCGGTGTCCACGGCGACGACCCGGATCTCGCGCGAGCGGATCGAACGCAGCAGCGCCGTCAGCGCGGGCATGTCGAAGTGATCGCTCATCACCTCGCGCCAGGTCTCGGCCAGGATCGGGAAATCGGGATACCGGCCGGCGACCTGCAGCAGGCCCGCGCTGCGCATGCGCTGCTGCCACAGCGGCGTCCGCTGACCTGGGCGGCGACGCGGCAGCAGGAGCGACCGCGCCGCGTTCTCGCGGAAGCGGGCCGCGAACAGAGCGGACACCGGCAGCTGTGCGGCCACCAGCGACTCGACCTCTTCGGGATCGAGCAGCAGCTCGTCCAGCGCGGGCGGTGATTCCACCTCGGGCAGGTGCATGGCGATGCCATCGTCGGTCCACAGCGCGCGAACGTCGACGCCGAGCCGATCCCTCAACCGCGCCTCCAGGGCCAGCGCCAGCGGCGCGTGCACCCGTCCCCCAAAGGGCGTGTGGACGCAGACCCTCCAGTCACCGACCTCGTCGCGGAACCGCTCGACCACGACCGTGCGGTCGTCCGGCACCGCACCGGTCGCGGCCGCCTGGTCGTCGAGGTAGGCGAGCAGGTTCTTGACGGCGCGATCGTCGAAACCCGCCCGCTCTCGCAAGCGCCGCCCGGCCGCCTTCGGTCCCAGGGCGCGCAGCTCGCGGACCATCTTCCCCAGCGCCGCGCCCAGCTCGGCGGGCCGGCTCGGAGCGTCGGCCTTCCAGAACGCGATCTTGCCGGCCTCACCCGGGGCCGGCGTGACCAGGACCTGCGAGGGCGTGATCTCGGCGATCCTCCACGTCGAGGCGCCGAGGACGAACGTCTCGCCGACGCGGGTTTCGTAAACCATCTCCTCGTCGAGCTCGCCCACGCGCCTTCCGTCCTCGAGCAGGTTCACGGAGTAAAGACCGCGATCCGGGATGGTCCCCGGATTGGTCACCGCCAGCCGCTGGGCGCCGGCGCGGCCGCGCACCGTGCCCGCCACGCGGTCCCACACGATTCGCGGCCGCAGCTCCGCGAACTCGTCCGATGGATAGCGACCGCTCAGCATGTCGAGCACCGACTCGAAGGCTCGCGGTCCCAAGTCGCTGTAGGGATACGCCCGGCGGACGACGCGTCCGAGCTCGTCGACCTTCCATTCATCCATGGCGCACATCGCGACCACCTGCTGCGCGAGCACGTCCAGCGGCTTGCGGGGCACGATCGTGGATTCGATGCGGCCTTCGAGCATGCCTTCGACCACGGCCGCCGACTCGAGCAGGTCGCCGCGGAACTTCGGGATGACGATGCCGCGTGACACCTCCCCCACCGAGTGGCCCGCCCGGCCGACCCGCTGGATCCCCGCGGCCACGCTGGGTGGCGCCTCCACCTGGAGCACCAGGTCGACCGCGCCCATGTCGATGCCCAGCTCGAGGGTCGACGTGGCCACCAGCCCGCGCACGACGCCCGCCTTGAGCTGGTCTTCGATCAGCAGGCGTTGCTCCCGGGCGATGGAGCCGTGATGCGCGCGCACGAGCTCCTCCTCCGCCAGCTCGTTGACCCTCGCCGCGATGCGCTCCGCCAGCCTCCGCGAGTTGACGAAGACGATGGTCGAGCGGTGCTCGCGAATGAGCTCGAGCAGCCGCGGATAGATGGCCGGCCAGATGCTGTTGGCGGCCTGGCCCCTGCCGTCCTCCACCGCCAGCCGCGCCATGTCCTCGACCGGCACCTCGACGCTCACCTCCATCGTCTTCAGCCTCCCGGCGTCGACGACGGCCACCTCACGCCCGGCGCCGCCGAGGAAGCGCGCGACCTCCTCCAGCGGGCGCTGCGTCGCCGAGAGCCCGATGCGCTGCGGCTCGACCTTGGTCAGCGCGCACAGTCGCTCCAGGCTCAGCGCCAGGTGGCTCCCCCTCTTGGTGGCGGCGACCGAGTGGATCTCATCGACGATCAGCCACCTGACGGAGGCGAGCATCCGCCGGGCGGCGCTCGTGAGGATGAGAAAGAGCGACTCGGGCGTGGTGATGAGGATGTCGGGCGGGTGACGCTCCATCGAGCGGCGCACGTCGGAGGGCGTGTCCCCGGTGCGGATGGCGACCGAGATGTCTGGCCCCACCCGCCCGCCCGCCGCCATCTGGTGACGGATGCCGACCAGCGGCGAGCGCAGGTTGCGGTCGACGTCGTGCGCCAGCGCTTTGAGCGGCGACACATAAAGGACGCGACAGCGCTCCGCCTCGGCCGGCCGGGGTTCGGCGGCCAGGCGGTCCAGGCACCACAGGAACGCGGCGAGGGTCTTGCCGCTGCCGGTCGGGGCCGCCATCAGGACGTGCTTGCCCGACGCCACCTCATGCCAGCCGCGCTCCTGCACCTGGGTCGGCGCGGCGAAGGCCGCCCGGAACCAGTCACGCGTGGCGGGCGAAAAGAGATCGAGCGAGCTCCCCACGCAGGCAAGTCTGCGCCGTACCGGAGCGCCAAACAAGCGTTCGTCAACGGGGCCCGACTACGATCGCTGCTGTGATCGAGCCGCAGAGATTCCGCCAGGTCATGGCCAGCTTTCCGAGTGGCGTCGTGGTGCTCACCGCCTTCGGCCCGGACGGGCTGCCGCGCGGGCTGACCGTGAGCGCCTTCTGCGCCGTTTCGCTGGAGCCGCCGCTCGCGCTGGCCTGCGTCGACAGGAAATCCAACACGCTGCCCGCCGTGCAGCACACCGGAGGCTTCACCGCCAACATCCTGGCCGCCGGTCGCGAGCCGCTGGCCCGGCGCATGGCGACCAAGCGGACGGACAAGTTCGACGCCGTCGCGTGGCGGCGTTCCGACACCGGCGCCGGCGGCCCGATCCTGGAAGAGGACACCGCCGCCTTTGCCGTGTGCACGCTGAAGCAGACGATCGAAGCCGGCGACCACTGGGTCCTCATCGGCCACGTCACCGAAGGCGAGCATCGCGAGGGGGTCGCCCCTCTGATCTTCAGCCGGCGGGGCTACTTCGACCGGTAGCGGATCAGATGGCCGGCGACGGCCACGAGGGGACCAGCTGCGACAGGACCGCCGACAGGACCGTGAGCTTGTTCATCAGCAGCAGCACGCCCATCACGAGCAGCACGCCGGCGGACGCCAGCTCGATCGCCCGCTGGTGGCTGTTGACCAAGCGCACCAGCGGACGCGCGCGCTCGAGCGCGAACGCCAGCGCCACGAACGGCAGACCCAGGCCCAGGCAGTAGGCCACCATCAGGCCTAGACCCTGCGCCGTCGTGCCCACCGTGACCGCCGAGCTCAACACCGCGCTCAACGTCACCCCGATGCACGGCGTCCAGCCGCTGGCGAAACCCATCCCGAGCACGAATCCGCCGGCGATGCCGCCACCCTGCGGCGCCCGATTCATCACCCGGTACTCATTCGAGAGCAAAGGGATCCGGATCAAGCCGGCGACGTGGGCGGCCATGGCGATGACGAAGACTCCGGCCACGACCGGCACGTATGCGCGTACCGGCTGGACGACGAGCGAGAAGATGTAGAAGAACAGGATGAACACCAGCGACAGGCCGGCGACGAAACCGAGCCCGGCGGCCGCGACGGGGAGCGACGTCGACGCCCGGCCGGCGGTCGCGACGCCCCCGGCTGACGCCGCCGCGACCGGCTGGCCGGCCCGCGCGCCCAGGTAGGCCAGGTAGGCGGGGACCAGCGGGAGCACGCAGGGCGAGACGAACGAGACCAGGCCCGCGAGCAGGGCGAGGGCCGGGCTGATGCCGTCCAGGGTGCCGGCTCCGGCCGCCAGGTAAAGGCTCGGCACGCCGCCTAGCTCCGCTGCAGCACGCCCGCGCGCTGCGCGTTGCCGGCGATGGCGTCCAGGACTTGCGGCCACACCCGCCTGGGCAGGTCGTGCCCCATCCCCTCCAGCTCGATCAGGCGCGCCCCAGGCATCACGGCCGCCACCTTGCGGCCGTTCTCGACCGGGATCAGGACGTCGTCGACGCCGTGGATCACCAAGGTCGGCGCCTCGACACGCGCCAACCTCGCGAGCCGGCCCTTGGCGGCCAGGATCGCGATCAGCTGGCGGCCCGTGCCCACGGGGTAGTACGCGCGGTTCACGGCCCGCTCGGCGCGCCGGCGCTCGAAGTCTTCGTCGAACAGATCCTGGCTGCCCAGCAGCACCCGCCGCGTCGACATTGCCTGCTCGATCCGCTCCTCGCGCGTCGATGGCGGCACCGCCATGAGGACCGCGATGCCCTCGGGCTTCGGCGGCACCTCGTCGGCCCCGCCCGGGCCGGACATGATCGAGGTCAGCGTGAGGACGCGACGTGGGTGGTTGATGGCCACGAGCTGGGCGACATAGCCTCCCATCGAGGCGCCGACGATGTGCGCCGCGACAATGCCCAGGGCGTCGAGGAGTCCGACCGCGTCGCCGGCCAGGTCATCCAGCGTGTAGGCCGGCTTGAGGTCTCCACCCAGCGCCGCGGCCAGATCCGGCGGCCCCGCGGCCTCCATTCTCGCGGACAGGCCTGAATCGCGGTTGTCATAGCGGATGACGAAAAAGCCCCGGCCGGCCAGGGCGGCGCAGAAGGCGTCGTCCCAGCTGATCATCTGCGCGCCCAGGCCCATGATCAGCAGCAGCGCAGACCCGAGCGGCTCGCCGAAGGTCTCGTACTCGATGGCGATCCCGTTGGCGCTGGCTTGAGGCACGTGGCGAATGCTACCGCCACTCCGGAAACCCGCCTCGCGCACCAGGTAGTGTTAGCCGCCGTGACCAACTCCCTGCCGCGGCGTGCGGAGCTGGACCAGCGCTTCACCTGGGACGGCGAAAGCGTTTTTCCGGACGAGGCGGGCTGGGAGGCGGCGGTCGAAACGATCCTCGCGAGGCTGCCCGACCTGGCCGAGTTCAAAGGCCACCTCGGCGACTCACCGGATGCCCTGGCCGACTGGTTCGACGCGTCGGAACGCGTCCACCGGTTGATGGGCAAGGTGATGGTGTACAGCACGATGGCGTACTCGGTCGACACCGGCGACCAGGGCGCCGCCGCGCGCGCCGACCGCGCCCGCTCGACGGCGGCCCAGCTCGGCGCCACGACGTCATTCGCGCTGCCGGAGATGATCCAGATCGGGCTGCCGAAGCTCCGCGAATGGGTGGCGGACTCGCGCCGGCTCGCGCACCTCGGCCACTACTTCGACCGCCTGGAGAAACTGCAGCGCCGCATCCGCAGCGCCGAGGTCGAGGAGGTGCTGACGCAGGTGTCGGACCCGCTCGCCACCGCGCTCTCGGTCCACGGCGTGCTCGCCAACACCGATCTGCAATTCGCGCCCGCGGTCGGAGCGAAAGGAGAGCGGCAGGAGGTCGCCCAGGGGACGATCGCGGCGCTGGTCACGAGCCCGGACCGGGAGGTCCGCCGCACCGCTTTCGAGAGCTACGCCGACGCGCACATCGCGATGCAGCACGCGATGGCGGCGAGCCTCGCCGGCGGAATCAAGCGCGACGTCTTCTTCGCGCGCGCGCGCGGCTACGCGTCATCTCTGCAAGCGGCGCTCGAGCCCAGCCACATCCCGACCGAGGTCTACCACCACGTCCTGCGCGCGTTCCGCGACCACGTGGGCACGTGGCATCGCTACTGGAGGGTGCGCAGAAGGGCGCTGGGCTTGGACGTGCTCAAGCCCTACGACACTCGCGCGCAGCTGGGCACGGCGACTCTCCACGTGCCTTACGAGCAGGCCGTGGAGTGGATCGCCGAGGGCGTCAGGCCGCTGGGAGAGGAGTACGTGAGCGTCCTGCGCCGGGGCGCCCTGGAGGAGCGATGGGTGGACGTCTACCCCAACCGGGGCAAGCGGATGGGCGCCTTCTCGACCGGGGTGCCCGACACCTTCCCCTTCATCTTCATGAGCTACAACGACGACATCTACTCGATGAGCACCCTCGCGCACGAGCTCGGTCACTCGATGCATTCGTACTACGCACGCAAGACGCAGCCTTTCATCTATGCCGGCTACGGGCTGTTCCAGGCCGAGGTGGCCTCGAACATGCACCAGGCGCTGACGCGACGCCACCTGCTCGACACCCAGACCGATCCCGCCTTCCAGGTCGCCGTGATCGAAGAGGCGATGGCCAACTTCTATCGCTACTTGTTCATCATGCCGGCGCTGGCTCGCCTCGAGCTGGAGATGCACGAGCGGGTCGAGCGCGGGGGAGCGATCACCGCCGGCTATCTGAACGAGCTGATGGCGGACCTCATGACCGAGGTCTACGGGTCCGAGGTCGAGGTCGGCGCCGAGGACCGGGAGCGCATCGGCTCGACGTGGGCGCAGTTCCACACCCACCTCTACAGCAACTTCTATGTCTACCAGTACGCGACCGGGATCGCGGGCGCGGACCACCTGGTCGACCGGGTCGCGGCCGGCGATCCGCGCGCGGTCGAGTCGTACCTGGCGTTCCTGAAGAGCGCCGGGTCCATGTATCCCCTCGACGGCCTCAGGCTGGCCGGGGTCGACATGACCTCGTCCGAGCCGGTCGAGGCCGCGTTCGCGACCCTGGCCGAGATGGTCGCGCGGCTCGAAGAGCTGGTCGACGCCCAGCACGACTGAGTCTTTCGGCCGAAAGCGCCAGCCGGAGCCCATGATGTCGGACAGCGTGGCGCCCTCCGATCCAGACCGGCTGCGGCAAGTCCTGGAGCGCCGGCTGCTGCGGGCGATCCACCGCGGGAGCGCGCCGCTGGAGCTGACGGCGTTCTGCGTGCGCGGCGAGCCCATCAGCTTTGAGGCGGCGCGCCGGGGCGAGTACCGGCCTTTCAGGGTCGGCGACGCCTGGGGCCCGCCGTGGAGCACGACCTGGTTTCGCGTCCGCGGCCAGGTGCCCGACGGGTGGCCCGGGCGCGAGGCCCAAGACCCCTCACGGGACCTCTTTTCCCAAGGGAAGAGGGCGTCAGTGGTAGCGCTGTTCGACCTGGGTTTCACCGGCGACACGGGCTTCACGTGTGAGGCGCTGGCGTGGAAGGACGGCCGGCCGTGGCGGGGCGTCGACCCGAACCACCGGTGGCTGCCGGTCGAAGGCCCAGAGATCGACTTCCATCTCGAGGCCGCCGCCAACCCCACGGCGACGGTGTCCGGCCCGGAGCCGGCGCCTTCGATGATCGCCCTGCGCACGTCGGCCCAGAAGGCCTTCACGCTCAGACAGGCGGAGCTGATGATCCAGGACGAGGGCATGCGCCGCCTCGCGCTCGATTTCAAAGTCCTGCTCGAGCTGGCGCTCGCCCTGCCCGAGGGCGATCGGCGTCGAAGGGAGATCATGGCGGCCCTGCATCGGTTCGCGGACCGCATCGAACTCGGCCTGGAGGCCGGATGCACGCCGGACGCCGGGCGTGAGCTCGCCGAATTGCTCTCGCGCCCGAGCGACTCGCCACATTCGATCACCGCCATCGGCCACGCGCACATCGACACCGCCTGGCTGTGGCCGCTGCGGGAGGCCCGCCGCAAGTGCGCCCGCAGCTTCTCGACCGCGCTCGCGCTGATGGACGAGCACCCGGATTACCGCTTCGCCTGCTCGCAGCCCGCGCAGTACGCGTGGATGAAGGTCTCCTACCCGGACATCTACCGCCGCATGCGCGCCAAGGTCACGTCGGGCCAATGGGAGCCGGTCGGCGCGATGTGGGTCGAGGCCGACTGCAACCTCCCCTCGGGCGAGTCGCTCGTCCGCCAGCTGCTGCACGGGAAGCGTTTCTTCCTCAAGGAATTCGGCTATGAGGTCAAAGAGCTTTGGCTGCCGGACGTGTTTGGTTATCCGGGCTCGCTGCCGCAGCTCATCGCCGAAGCGGGCTGCGACTGCTTCCTCACTCAAAAGCTGTCATGGAACGAGTTGAACAAGCCGGAGCACCACACCTTTATGTGGGAGGGGATCGACGGGACGCGCGTCTTCACGCACTTCCCGCCGGCGGACACGTACAACGGCGACTTCACGGCCGGGCAGGTGGTGCGCAGCGAGGCGAATTTCAAGGATGCGGAACGGTCCTCGCGCTCGCTGTATCTGTTCGGCTGGGGCGACGGAGGTGGAGGGCCGGAGCCCGACATGCTCGAGGCCGCGCACCGGCTGCGCGACCTCGACGGCGCCCCGCGCGTCGAGCTGGGGCGGGCGCGCGACTTCTTCGAATCGGCCGCGGCCGAAGCACGACACCTGACCACGTGGGTCGGAGAGCTGTACTTCGAGCTCCATCGCGGAACCTACACGACGCAGTCGCGCGTCAAGCGGCTCAACCGGCGGGCCGAGCAGGCGCTGCGCGAAGCGGAGATGTGGTCGGTGGCCGCGGCCGGCAAATACCCGGCGGGCGAGCTGCAGGACCTGTGGCAGCGGCTGCTGCTCAACCAGTTCCACGACATCCTCCCCGGGTCGAGCATCGACTGGGTGTACGAGCAGGCCGAGAGCGAGCTCGAGCGGGTGATCGAGAACGCCGGCGGCATCTCCGCCGCCGCCCGCTCACGGCTCGCCGGCACTGGCCCAAGGATGGCCGTCTTCAACGTCAACTCGCACCATCGGCGTGAGGTGGTGGAGGCGGGCGGCGGGCCGGTTATGGTGGATGCGCCGGCGAGCGGGTGGGCGGTGCACGAGGCCTCCGGCATCGCGGCCGGCGGAGAGGTCGGCGTGTCCGGCCGGAAGCTGGAGAACGACCTGCTCCAGGTGCGGTGGGACGAGAACGGGCTCTTGACCTCGATCTGGGACAAGGGGGCCGGGCGTGAGGTGCTGGCGGACCGAGCCCGAGGCAATCTCTTGCAGCTGCATGACGACCACCCGGCCCGGTGGGATGCATGGGATGTCGACCTCAGCTACCGCCAGCACCATGCCGACCTGGTGGCACTGGCGTCCGAGGAGGTTGAGCAGGGCGGTCCGCTGCGCGCCGCGGTCAGGTGGGTGCGGAGGTCCGGTGCGTCGACCATTCGCCAGCGCATGGTGCTCGATGCCGGATCGCGGGTGCTTCGGTTCGAGACCGATGTCGATTGGCAGGAGGAGCACAAGTTCTTGAAGGTCGCGTTCCCGGTCGCGGTGAGGTCGCCGCACGCGACCTACGAGATCCAGTTTGGCCACCTCGAACGGCCGACGCACACCAACACGAGCTGGGACGCGGCGCGTTTCGAGGTGTGCGCGCAGCGATGGGCGGACCTCGGCGAAGCCGGTTACGGCGTGGCGCTGCTCAACGACTGCAAGTACGGGTACGACATCCTGGGCTCGGTGATGCGGCTGTCGCTGCTGCGAGCGCCCACGCACCCCGACCCGACGGCGGACAGGGGCCGGCACCGCTTCACCTATGCCCTCATGCCCCACCCCGGCGACTTTCGCCAGGCCGGCGTCATCGCGGCCGCCGAAGACCTCAACGCGCCGCTGCGGGTCGTGAGCAGCCAGAAGCGTGCCGGCGAGCGACGCTCGCTGATCGAGGTCGACACACCGCAGGTCGTGGTCGAGACGATCAAGCGCGCTGAGGATTCGGACGCGGTGGTGGTCCGGCTCTACGAGGCTTGGGGAGGTCGATGCCGGGCCCGCCTGGCCACCACCCTGCCCGCCACGCGGGCGACGCTGTGCGACCTGCTGGAGAGAGAGCGCCGCGAGGTCGTGGTGCGGGACGGCACGATCGAGCTGGAGCTCACCCCATTCAAGCTCCTGACCCTGAAGCTGGAGCGCCCGTAGCAGCGCGCCGGCATCCGGAGTCTGGGGGCAGGCCTGGCGGCCCAGAGCGTGTGGGGGTGCGCGTGGGGTCTGGGAGGCCCACAAGCGATGTCGGTGGGGGAAGATCCCCCTCTCCCCTGCGGGGAGAGGGTCAGGGTGAGGGGCGCGGGCCCGGTACCGCTGTGGAGCGAGAGCTTTTTCGTGATTTACAGCCTTTTGCCGCTTGACGCCCGAACGGATGTTTGGTGGCATGGTCGCATGTTGGGGGTCGGGGGCACAGACCTTGAGGAGCTGGCGCTCGCGGTGCGCAAATTCCAGCATCGCGACGAGCGCCGCGTCGACGCCAAGGGCCTGCGCGGCCTGATCGACGCCCTGGAGGGCGAGTTCTCCGCCATGGCCCGCCGCCTCCAGGAGTCGGGCGAGCATCTGCGGGGCGGCAGCGTCTCCGCCGTCGCCTGGCTGAGCCGGAGCTGCGCCATGTCCGCCACCTCCG